>DYFS01000017.1 GCA_020725055.1 Candidatus Hadarchaeum sp.
GTGCTCATCGTGCCTGGAAAGCTCCACTTCGTTGAAGCTGAGGCCCTCAAGGTCTTTGCAGGTGCACCGGAGGAGTTGTGAAACAGTGCCGCACTTGCCCATCACGCCCGACGAAATGAGGGCGATCGAGGAGCGCGCGGGGCGGCTCGGGGTGTCGAGGTTTATTCTGATGGAGAACGCTGGCAAAGCGGTCGCGGATTACATCGCGGCGAGGGTGGGCCCGGCTGGCAAGAGGGTGGTTGTGGTTGCGGGTACCGGGAACAACGGCGGGGACGGGTTCGCGGCGGCCAGGCACCTAGCGGCGTACGGTGCTTCGGTCGCGGTTTTCTTGGTGGGATCTGATGGAGATATCAAAACCGAGGAGGCCTCGCGGAACTGGGGCATCATCAGGAAAATGGGACGAAGCGTCGAGCTGGTCAGGCTTTCGGACAACTCGTTCATGGATAGACTCATACAGGCCCTCTCGGAGGCCGATGTCGTTGTGGACGCGATATTCGGCACCGGTATAAAGGGGGAGCTCGGGGATCCCCACTCTTCGGTGATCGAGGCAATAAACACGAGCGGGGCATTCAAGCTCGCGGTCGACGTTCCTTCGGGCTTGGACCCACTCACCGGTGAGGTCTGCGGCCTAGCCGTCAAGGCAAATGCAACAATCACCTTTCACAGGGTGAAGAAAGGGCTGTCCGCACGAAAGGATATCGTTGGGGAACTTGTGGTGGCGAACATCGGGATACCTCCAGAGGCGGACCGGGGCTGATCTGGATGAGCATCGAAGCGGGCCTCCTTGCTGAGATCAAGAAGTGGTCGAAGAGATTAGACGGCTCTCTGCTCAGCGTTCATCCCGCGGGCGAGAAAGGGGCGAAGATGCTCCAAAACATAAGGGCCTATCGCAGTGACTCAAAGCACTTCCTCAAGCGCGGCGACTTGATAAAGAGCTTCGAGTGCTTGATTTGGGCTTGGGCAATTCTGGAATTGGGCAAAGAGCTCGGGATTTTCAAAGTCCGTTCCTAAGGGGGCCAGATGATCGAGCTTGCCCTCTTGCTCCTCGGTCTGCTCATGGCTGACATTGTATACAACAGCGAAGAAAGGGGTTTTATATGATGAAGAGGGAAAACCGAGAAGGTATCAAAGAGCTCGAATCATCTGAAAAGAAAGCTTTTCCATCTAATTTAAGAAACAAAAATATTTTTCACTAAAATCTTATTTCATCCGGTTGTTTTTTGGAAATGATCACATGGAGGAATTCGAACTTTTGCACGAAGATACGCTAAATATCGCGGCTGAAATGTTACAAATGCCGAGTCTTGTATTCACAGGGACTCAGGTTAATTATTACTTTGTCTGCAAGCGAAACCTCTAACTCGTCGCGCGATTGATAAAACACCCCGCCCAGCAAGGTAGGACGATAATTTTAAATAGTTTACTTTAAAGTAAATTACTTAGGAGTAAACAATGTTCATCGACAGGGAAGCCGAGCTCAAGGCCCTCAGCGAAAGGTACGGGAGCGAGAGGGCCGAGTTCATCGTGATTTATGGAAGGAGGGGGGTGGGCAAGAGCGAGCTTATAGAGCACTTCCTCGGGGACAAGGACGGGGTGCGTCTTCTGGCGAGGGAAGAGGCCGAAACGATCCAGCTTAGGAGGTTCTCCGAGAGGCTTGCTCAATTTTTTAAAGATGAGGTGCTAGCGAAAAGTCCCTTCAACAACTGGGACGCCTTCTTCACGTACCTCGTTGAAAAGTCGGGGAAAAGACTTGTGCTAGCACTCGATGAGTTCCCATATTTGGTCGGCGAGAATCCCGCCCTCCCGTCGATAATCCAAGATTACTGGGACAATAGGCTCAAAAAAACCAAGATATTCCTGATTCTGTGTGGCTCGAGCATCTCGATGATGGAGAGGAAGGTCCTCGGCCACAAGTCCCCTTTGTACGGCAGGAGGACCGGGCAGTTATTGCTTAAACCTTTCAGCTTCAAGGATGTGTTTAGACATCTGGGCAGGGGCATGCGGGAATCGGTGGAGTTTTATTCCGTGTTTGGCGGGACTCCCGCTTACGTCATCCAGATCGACGAAGAGAAATTCCTGCTGGAAAATATCGCCGATAAGGTGCTGAGGAAGGACTCACCCCTTTATCGCGATGTCGAGTTCTTGCTAAGGGAAGAGCTTAAGGAACCGAGGTATTATTTTTCTGTCCTCTGTTCGATTGCCAAGGGAAATACGAGGATCGGAGAAATCATGAACGACACAGGGCTGAAGAAAGGCATCGTGGCGAAATATCTTTCGGTTCTCTCCGACTTGCAGCTCGTAAAGAGAGAAGTCCCGGTGACGGAAAGCCCGTTGAAAAGCAGAAGGGGGGTTTACACGTTGCAGGACAACTTCTTCAAGTTTTGGTTCAGATACGTGTACCCTCACAAGGAGGAGGTCGAAAGCAACAGGCAGGACGAGATCATCCGAGAGGTCAAAAATACATTACCCAGCTATGTTAGTCCCGCGTTCGAAGAAGTTTGTAAGGAAGGAGTATTCGAACTGGAAAAAAATGGGGAGATACCTCACTTCACCAAAATAGGTAGGTGGTGGTACAAAGGTGAGGAAATAGACCTCGTATGTCTGAACGAGCACACGAGGGAGATTCTCTTTGCGGAGTGTAAATGGGGAGAAAAGGTCGACGCGGTGAGGTTTTTCAATGAGTTAAAGGAAAAAGCGCGATTCCTGAGGTGGAAGAATGAGAGGAGAGATGAGTTTTATGCCATTTTTGCGAAATCGTTCAAAAGAAAGATCGTGAACAGGAACCTCAAATGTTTCGATTTGATGGATTTAGAGGGAATTTTTAGATGACCTCGAGATCTGCACCAAAAACGTGAAACATACGGAGAAAATCCCATCACATGAACTCACCTATACGGGCACCCAAGTCAACTACTACCTCGTCTGCAAGCGGAAGCTCTGGCTCTTCTCGCGCAACTTCGAGATGGAACACTCGTCCGACCTCGTCCTCCTCGGCAAGCTCCTCCACGAGAGTTCCTACCCGCGAAAGTCAAAAGAGATAGACCTCGGCCCGATAAAGATCGATTTTTTGGCCAAAGGTTGCGAGGTGCACGACATCAAGCGCTCGAATCGGACTAGTGTAGTATTGAAAGGATGGTAAAAGCCCGCGTTCTCTACCGCCGCATGACCATGTTTGAATAATTTTTGGTGTGGTACTCATCCTCACCGGCGTAAGGATGTTGTTGGTGCCTTACTTCGCTGCATGATCTTGATCACAGCTCGTGCACGTCGTTTATGACATCGCCGATCACGCACTCGATGAGCTTGCTGCCCAAAAACCTATCGATTCGAACCCCAACCTTACCTACCTCGCGGGCGTGCTGCTTCGCCCAAGGATAGCGGGCGTGCGCCTCCTCGAGCCCGACAAAGCCTACCTCGGGGTAGCGCGCGAAGTCTATGTGCTCAGCAAGCCGCGAAACATCGGTTATGCCTACTGCCGCACCCATGCTGAGCTCACCCGTGGCTGCGTGGGGGCCCTCGAGGTCCACGATCGCGTTGTTAAAAATCACGGGTATCCCGAGCTCGCGCATAACCGCTTGCAGGTGGTCGCGCAGGGGCTCGTTGCCGCCGTGGCCATTCACGAGAACCACCCCCTCTAACCCCAAAGTCTCCTTCGCCGCCCGCAGGGTGGAGATAAGTTCGTCGGTGAGTTGCTCGAGCGGTTGATGACGGCCGGTGTCTATGCCGGGCAGCTCGTAGGAAGCGTATAACACCCCCAGGAACCTCGCGCCCGTCCGCTTCGCCGCCTCCAGTGCGACATGAGATGCCAGCTTAGCGTCCGTGTCGAGGGGAAGGGCTGCGCCGTGCCTCTCCTCGTGCGAGCCCAGCGCTAGGATTCCGACCTTGCTTGAATCCAACCTTACACCTTGCCTAGGCGCTTCGCAGTCTTGACCGCGGCCTCGACCGCGCGCCGGGCGTACTCATTCACCCTTTCCAACGCCTGCACGCGGGTCATCCCAGGCCCAGAGATGCCGAGCGCCACTGGTTTACCGTATTCCACCGATAGGTCTATTAACTTTCGCGCGGCATGCTGCATCACCACCTCATCGTGGCCCGTCTCTCCCTCGATCACCGCCCCAAGCGTCACGACTGCGTCGACATCGCTCCGCTCGACAAGTTTCTTCACCGCCAAGGGGATTTCGTGAACGCCCGGCACCCGAAGCTCGGCAACTATTTCCGCCCCCAAGAAAGCCGCGTGCTGCTTCGCGAACTCCAGCATCGGAGCAACGATCTCGAAGTTGAACTCGCTGCTCACAAGTCCTAACTTCACCAACTTCTCACCTCCTTAAGGATCCGGCGTCTGGGCCCCCTTCGCGCTGCCCAGTGCCGGCCAGTTTTGTAAGTTCTTCTGGCTTGAAAAGTAGACGGTACGCGTTGCGGGCGTGCTCCCTCGCGCGTTCCTCCGCAAGCTCGGCCAGCTCTTTCTCGCTCGACCTCTCATCCTCGTGCACGAAAACTTCGATGACGTGCTTGCCAGTGAGCAACTGGACCCAAATCAGACCGAGCGAAGCCTCGTGCGCGCACTGCTTGTCAATAGGCTTGGCACCCGGCATGCCGAACGCCATCACGAGGTCGCAGCCCCCATCGAGCAGCCGCTTCGCAGCGACCGGCAGGTCCTTTACCCCCGGCACCGTCTCGCGCTCGAGCTTGACGCTACAGAGCTGTTTGAGCTCATCGATGGCCGCCCCCGCCATATCGTAACGCGCGAAAGTTGTGTCGACGATCCCAACTCGCCGCACGCTAGGCCCCCCGTCCGCGATATGCGCGCACGATATCAGCGCCGCTCAAGCACCCTAAACCGCGCGCCTTTGCGTACCCCACCGCGGCCTCCAAGGTGAGCGCGCGGTTCGTCTCTGCATCGAGCATCTCGCACACCGCGAGCACCGGCGTGACACCGGCGAGCTCAGCCAACGCCACCGCGAGCTCGGTGTGCCCCTGGCGCTCGAATACCAAACCATTAGCAGCCCGCAGAATCGGCACGTGCCCCGGGCTGCGGAAGTTTTTCCCGAACTCGTCGCCCGTTTTCCCGCTCAGAGCCTTTGCACCGAGCAACCCGAGCTCCCGGATGGTGAGCGCCCGATCAATGTCGGTTATGCCCGTGTACGTCTTACGGTGGTTGACCATGATGGAAAACGCGGATCTCTCATCGTACGGCAGATCGTCGGGCTTGGTAGAGGCGAGCACCCTGTAGCGCCCGGACGCCGCCTCGTAAACGTCGGTCAGAAAAGGCAGCTCGAGGTTGTCGGCTACGCGCGGGTGCATAGCGACGCATATCAGCCCCCCCGCCTCGCTCCGCATGGTCGCGATGTGGCGTGGCTCAACTTTCTCAGCCAAAATCACCAAATCGGTTTCGTCCTCCCGGTTCACAGCATCGTGGACAAGCACGAAATCGCCCCTGCGCAGCGCCCAGAGTACCCGCTCGACGCTCAGGTTATCACCTCAACTCTCACCGGGTCGCCGTCTTTGAGCCTCAGGTTTCTGCGTAAGTTTTTCGGCGCGATCAGCTCGATGATGCCCACGTTGGAGCTCCTAGAGGGCATGACGACTGCCACCCGTGTGCGGCCGAGCCTCGCGGAGAAGCATTTGACATGCCCGAATGTCCGCTCGGCCGTCGTGAAGCCCTCGATGCGTTCACCCGGCAAGTTCTCCAGCTCAGCCCTAAGCCCGGTGGACCCGCCGCTCAGCTTCACATCGAGGGTGCCCGGGTACGGCTCAAAACCGAGTACGCGCTTGAATTGCTCACGATACCCCCTCTGGCCCATGTAGTAGCTACCCTCACCCAGCCCGGACACGACACGCCCGACGAGCTTGAAGACGCGTGGGCGGACCTCAAACACCGCGCGCAAATCGCCGTAGATTGAGCGGAGCACCTGTAGCCCCGCCTGCGTTAGCCGGATTCTTTGGCCCCGCGCCTCCCGTTCGCGTTTGATTAGGCCCCGCCCCTCCAACTCCGCCAGCCACCGTGACGCGGTTTGCCGTGAAGTGCCCAAGCAGTCAACGAGCCAGTTCAGGGAGACCATCACGCCGCTAGGGTGATGCGCCCCCTCCTTCGCCAACAGCACTAGTGCCTCCAGTAGGGCCTTGACCAAGTAACCACAAAATCGACTGTTTTTTCGCGCTTTTAAGGCTTGTCCAATTTTGTGAAATGTCTTAAAAATGAGACAAATTGGGATAAATGTAAATTCGCCTGAAGCGCACGTATCGCTTGCCGCACCTCTCGCACCTCGCCTTGACTATCTCCCAGTTGTGCCCACCGGAGGTGCACGTGAAGTGATCCACCAAGCGCCCACCGCAGCCGTCGCACTTCTCTAGTGGGTTACCCTTGTCCACCTGAATCTCATTCGCCATAACCTGCATCCAGGGCTCAGCCCCGTCCACAACCCTCTTGAATTGTCTGAGCAGGCTGGCTGGCACCAGTTTGAATTTCACGTATTTTTGGTTGCACTTCCTACACCGCGCCCGAATTGCCACAAGCCTCCTCTCAACCACAATCGAGGTCAAAAAGTCTCCCAGCTCCCCGCCGCAGCGTTCACACTTTTCAAATTCAGAACTCGGCCCCACCACGATTTCGTTTGGCATCGCTTCCGTAAATGGATCTCTCTTCACGCCGCGCCCAATTACACCTCGCTCCCCCTGCAAAAAAGTTTTATATCGAGCCAGCTGCCACTAATCAAAGAAGTTGGTTGGGGTTGAGAATGGCGAGGGTAAAGGTCGGGGTCAACGGGTATGGGGTCATCGGGAAGAGGGTAGCGGATGCTGTCGCCCACCAAAAAGATATGGAGTTCGTTGGCGTTGCCGATGTCGCTGCCGATTATCGCGTCAGGATGGCCGTGAGCAGGGGATACCCGGTTTATGCCTCCACCAGAGAAGCCCTCACCGGGATGCGGGAGGGCGGGATTGAGATCGCTGGCACACTGGATGACTTGCTCAAAAAGGTCGATGTGATTGTCGACTGCACACCAGCGGGGGTCGGAGCGAAGAACAAGCCAATCTACCGAAAGGCGGGTGTAAAGGCGATTTTCCAGGGGGGTGAGAAGCACGAGCTAGTCGAGGCCTCGTTCGTGGCACAGTGTAACTACGAGGAATCGCTGGGCAAGGATTTCGTCCGTGTGGTTTCGTGCAACACCACCGGTTTGTGCCGTGTCTTGGGCTCGATTCGCGGGGCACACGGCATCAAGAAGGCGCGCGTAGTGCTCATCAGACGAGCAACCGATCCATGGGAAAGCCACAAAGAGGGCATCATTAACACCGTCGTCCCGGAGACGCACGTGCCCAGCCACCAAGGCCCGGATGCCCAGACGGTGATCCCGGGGCTCAACATCACTACCATGGCGGCGAAGGGTGCCCACAACCTCAGCCACATCCACTTCGCTATGGTCGAACTCGGGAGGCCAGCAGCTGTTGAAGGGGTTCTGGAGACGCTCAGAAAAACCCCAAGGGTAATGCTCATCCGCGCGAGCGACGGACTCCAAGGGCTCAACAGCGTCATCGAGCTCATGCGTGACCTGGGGAGACCCCGCGCGGATCTATGGGAGGTCGCCCTCTGGGAGGACATTGCCTCGGTTACCGGTGGTGAGCTTTACCTCGTCTACCAGGTGCACAACGAAGCGATCGTGATCCCTGAAAACATCGACGCCATCCGGGCGGTCACCGAGCTCGAGCGGGATGCGATGCGCTCTATCCAGAAGACGAATGAGGCGCTCGGCATCAGATGAGGTGCTAAATTGGAGTTCCCGACGCTCGATGAGGCCGATGTCAAGGGGAAAACCGTTTTGGTGCGCATCGACATAAACTCGCCTATCGACCCGCGAACTGGGGAAATTTTAGACGACACGCGCATACGCGAGTGCGCCCCCACCATTCGGGAGCTCGCCAACAAAGGTGCTAAAGTGGTGCTACTCGCCCACCAAGGACGCCCGGGCGATGCCGATTTCACAACGCTCGAAAGGCACGCGAAGAAGCTCAGCGCGGCGCTTGGGTTGGACGTGAGGTACGTGCCGTTCGTCATGGGGCCTACGGTGGTGGGGACGATCCACCTCATGCGGCCTGGCGAAATCGTCATGTTGGAGAATATCCGTTTCCACGCCGAGGAGGGTCTAAACCGCCCACCCGAGGAGCAGGCTCACACCCACCTCGTGCGCGGGCTGGCCGGGTTAGCCCAAATCTACGTCAACGATGCATTTGCCGCCGTTCACCGCTCGAGTCCATCGCTCGTCGGGTTTTCCCAGCAGCTGCCGACGTTCGCCGGGCGCGTGATGGAGCGGGAGCTCAAGGGGCTGAGCCGCGCGCTTTCACCCGAGCGGCAGTGCGTCTACGTGCTGGGTGGTGCAAAAGTCGATGACTCGCTGAAAATCGTCGATAATGTGCTTAGTAAGGGGATCGCAGATCTGGTGCTCACCGGCGGGTTAGTCGGGCAAACTTTCCTCTCCGCCGCTGGCCGCGACATAGGTGTGGCGAACCTGCGGCTGCTGCTTGACAGGGGCTACCAGGGGCAGATCGAAAATGCCAAAGAGCTGCTCGCGCGCCACGGCGGCAGGATAAAGATGCCGGTCGATGTGGTCGTCGATGACCGCGGTCAACCGAAGGAGCTCACCGTCGAAAGGCTACCCACGGAGCTCGTGATATGCGACATCGGGAGCAGGACCATCGGGGATTACTCAAGTACAATCGAGGGCGCGAAGACGGTCGTGGCGAACGGCCCACTGGGGGTCTTTGAAAACGCTGCTTTTGCTAAGGGCACGTTTGAGGTGCTCAAAGCCATGGCTCGTTCGCAGGCGTTTACAATCATCGGCGGCGGGCACCTGGTCGCTGCCGCCCAAGCAGCTGGCGTCGCAGCGCAGATGAAGCACGTCAGCACGGGCGGCGGTGCATGCATAAGCTTTCTCTCGGGCGAAACGCTGCCGGTCGTAGAGACACTGGTGCGCGCCAAGCGTGGAGGCAAAGTTTGAGGCGCATCGTCATCATCGGTTTTGAGTCCGCTGGGCTGACGGCCGCCTCAGCCGCGCGCTTGACTGACCGAGCTGCCAAAATCACAGTCATCGAGCGGCGCATCTATGCGATTTACCATCCCTGTGGCCTTCCCTTCGCAATCAGTGGTGATGTGCCACACATCCGCCACCTTGTCGAGCCAGCCCCACGCATGCCGGGTGTCGACGTGCGCATATGCACAGAGGCGAAGGTGATCGACGTTGGGGCCAAGGTGGTCGAGATTCAGGAGCGCAAGACGCAGCGGAGTGAGAGAATCAGGTACGACTCGCTCATCCTAGCCACGGGCAGCTTGGCGTTCAGGCCACCGACCCCTGGCGCTGAGCTCGGCAACGTGCACACCTTGCGGACGATGCGGGACGGCGAGGAGATTCTGGCGGCGCTGCCGAGGGTAAACAGGGCGGTGGTCGTAGGGGCCGGGCCGGTGGGCATCGAGGTCGCCGTCGCGCTGAAAGAGCGTGGGCTGGGCGTCACCCTGGTTGAGCTGATGCCCAGCGTTTTGCCGGGGATGCTGGACCCGGACATGTCGGATGCGGTGATCGAGCGGCTCGGGCACGCAGGGGTGAGGACGCTCTGCGGGAAACGCGTCGAAAGAATCGAGGGCGTTGAAAAGGTTGAGTCTGTGATCCTGGAGGGGGAGAAGGTGCCAGCTGACCTCGTGATTCTCGCCACGGGTGTAAAGCCCGACATCGGGCTTGCAAAAGATGCAGGTATCGAACTCGGCGTGACCGGTGCAATCAAAGTCGACGATCACCTGCGCACGAGCGCCCCCGACGTTTACGCTGCTGGCGACTGCGCAGAGGCGACTTGCTTCCTCACCAAGCGGCCGATCCTCAGCCAGCTCGCCACCACGGCCATCCGGATGGGTAAAGTCGCCGGGATAAACGCTGCTGGCGGGGACGAGGTCTTCCCAGGGGTGCTCAACACCATCGTCTCCTCGGCCTACAGCATGGAGATCGCCTCAACCGGGCTGACGACGCATAGCGCGAAAGAGGTTGGCATCGAGCCAGTCGCGGCACGCATCCGCACGCTCAACAGGCCGTATTACTACCCGGGTGCAGAGCCAATCATCGTGAAGCTGCTCATCGAGCCAAGCAAACGAAAGATCATCGGGGGGCAAATCATAGGCGATGGTGCAGCCGAGCGGGCAAACATGCTGGCCTTCGCGATCAAGTACGGCACTACGGTCGACGAGCTGGCGCGCATCGAGTACTGCCACGCGCCCCCCGTTAGCGACTGCATCGAGCCGCTGATCGTCGCTGCCGAAGCGGTGCTGCGAAAGCTTTAGGTAGAACCATGCTCTTTGTCATCGAGCATCTTGAACCCAAGCTCAGCGAGTGGCTTTGCATCGAGTACTCGCATGCAGCGCAAATCGTGGGGCAAAAGAGGTTGCTCATAACCAACGTGGAGAAGGAAGACGAGTTTCGTAAACTTGCTAAAATCGTACGCGTCGAACGTAAGCGAGCCTGCGAGATTTTCAGCCAACGGGAACTCATTGTGCTCGATCCCCGCGCTAGGAGGGGGCTATCACCTCACGACCTTAGGGGCAAGCGGGCAATCGTCATCGGCGGCATCTTGGGCGATGAACCTCCACTCGGGCGCACGCGGGAGCTGCTCACAGAAACTCTACCCAAGGCGCCGGCAAAAAACTTGGGCAAAAAGCAGCTCTCGATCGACGGTGCAATCTATGTGGCGAAGCAGGTAAGTGAAGGCAAATCGCTCGAAGATGTTCCGCTCCAGCACGGGCTCGAAATTCAGATAAGCAGGACTCACTCGACCTTTTTACCCTACGCGTACCCACTCGTCCGGGGCAAACCGCTGATCTCAAGCAAGCTTGTGGCCTACATCAAGCATCATTAAATCATTACCCCAAGGTCCCTCATGCCATTACTGTTTTCCAATTTTGCCCGCACAGCTAGGGCCTCATCTCTTCTCGAGTTTTACGTCAAGCTCTTTGGCCAGTTGTTCGAGCTCCGCCCAAACCTCGTCCGCAATCGGGGCCCCCTCGCGGAGCCGCTTTTCGCGAGTTCGGGACTCAGGTTCTCCTGGCACCAAGATCTCCTCAACGCCTGGGGCCTTGCGTGACCCCTTGAGCTGGGCCACAAACCGCTGGACGCGCACTTTGAACTCATCAGCCGAGCCAAATGCCGCTGGATCAATTGCAATCATGAAATCTCCCTTCGTGCAGTAGCCCTCGACAGGTTCTAGCGTGCCGACCACCTCCCTGCCCGCGGCTGCACCAACGAGCGGCCCCGCCAGTACCTCGAGCACGAACGCGAGCCCATAGCCCTTGACCCCGCCAAACGGGCTGAGCGCGCCCTCTAAGCCCTTCTTCGGGTCGGTGGTTGGCCGTCCCCTCGAGTCAATCGCCCAGCCTTCTGGAATCGGCTTACCCTCCTTGAGCGCCTCAACGAGCTTCCCCCGCGCGGCGACGCTCATCGCCATGTCGAGCAAAATTGGGCTGGGTTTGGACGGGATGCCTATGGCTAGGGCGTTCGTCCCCAGCAGCGGCTCGACCCCCCCCCACGGGTGAACGAGCGCATCGGTTGTGGTGGTCACGATGCCAATCAACCACTCGCGCACCGCCATCTCGGCATAGTAGCCCGCGATGCCGAAGTGATTTGAGTTGTGGACCCCAACCGCGCCGATGCCCTGCTTTTTCGCCTTCTCGATTGCCAGGCGCATCGCGCGCATCGCAACGTGGTGTCCTAATCCATGCCCGCCGTCGATGAGCGCCGTAGCCGGGGTCTCGCGCACGACCCCGACTTTTGCATTAGCGATGATGGTGCCCCGTTTGAGAGCGCGGATGATGTAAGGCAGGCGAAGTAGGCCATGCGACGCGAAACCCCGCAGGTCACCCTCGGCTAGAACCTCCGCTGTGGCACTCGCTTCCTCCTCACTCGCATTGAGGCGTTGCAGTAAGGTCCGAATGATGGATTTTTCCTGTTCAAAGGTGACGATCACCCAACACCCCCAACCCCCCTCGGGCGCGACCCTTAAAATCCCATCGCTGCTGGCCGGAGGATTGCAGGCCACCAGATGTTCCGGGGGCTTGAAACAGGTGTTTCGCCAAACCTCTAAATACCCCAAAAAATAACAATTTAGTGGATGTGATGAGGCTCAAAACAATATCCCTAGCGTTGTGCGGCTTTCTCCTGTTTTCTTTAGCCACGAGTGGTTCCCTATCTGCTGTAACTGAAACAGATGTGCCCGGCGAGGACCTGTCAGATGTGCCGCGTTATCCAGACACGGTGAGGACGTGGTACCATACATACGACGACTACACAAGCATATCGTACCGTGGGGCAGTCGATGTAACCGCCGTGAAAGATTTCTACAAAACGGAGATGCCTAAACATGGCTGGACACTTACATACGAGTACTCGTACGGTAATTACGTATCCCTGAGCTTTGGGAAGAAGGGATTCAGTGCAGACATATCCATTTACCCATATTATGAAGGAGTAACTTCTGTTTATGTTTATTACCGCATTCAGCGTCCGCAACAGATAAGCATCCCAGAAAATGTTCCGCTGGGCCTGCTCCTCGAGTTCAAGAGCACCGGGCGCTGCCGCGTAAAAGCAGATTATTCCGGGCCTAATCCATTTTTATTGTACTATAGGGTGGGCGTCACCCCGCCGCCCGTGCCAGTAAGGAGCACAGGTTTTACAGCGGGCTCGGTCCTCCCAGAGTTTGGTTCGACTTTAACATCCACCGCGAAACCCGTGAGCTGGGACATAAACATCGAGCTGTCATCTCCAAGCGAGGGGACGCTCAACATCACCGCAAACGGTTGGGTCGTCCTACCCCTCACCGCAGAGCAGAAGCAGATGGTCTCGCTTGCGGTAGCGGGTTACAAGTTTGCGCCGGAGATGTTCAACCAGCGGGCGCTACAAGAAATCCAGCTCCAACTCAGGCGCCAACTCAGGTATACGGCTGATTTGGAAGTAACCGCCCTTAACACCACCAAGCTCGATTGGGACGATGCCGCATCGAAACTGACCTTCGGCGTGACTCTGACCGCCAAGAGCTCGGAGTTTGGAGCGGAGCTGCGAAGGGAGCTGCCGATGAGCATCAGCACAAGTGGGGCAGGGAGCATACCGATACCGATGAAGAGGCCCGAGGATCTCGAGGGGTTAAAGCTTGACATCCTCTACAAGGTTGTCGCTAAAAGGGTGGTAGCGGAGTTACAAATGAAACTCGTCGGGTTCACCTCAACAATCGGGTTTGATTTCGAGTTCGAGCTCCCAGCTGACGAAAAGGGAGTGGTGACTCGAACCGAGAACATGGTCGTGCTGGATTTCGGTAAAATGAAAGAGTACTGGCCACCCTATACTGCAGTCCCTGAGGTTCAGGCCCACGAAAACGTAAGATTTGTACTGAGAGTACCCTCGGGCGCGGAAGCTGAGAACTTACCCTTAGGCTACACCCAAACGAACACCACCTACACTTGGGTGGGTTCCTCGGCCGCTAACGCCATTCTAGCACTTGTCAGCGGGGAAGCTGGCACGCGGATAAGCTACTACGTTGGCCCAGCTACCGCCACCATCACGAACATCGAGGGCTCCGTCGGCAAAACGATTGAGATAGAGAACGGCTACATCAGAAGCGTGGAGATAAAGAGTGAGCGCATGTTTGTCGCGAATCTTGAAAAAGATCAACCCCTGCGTAGACTCGAGGTGAGGCTGGCGGAACCGGTGGACATAGAGGTTCGAGTGCAGCGGCTCCCGGAGAAGCCAGCGGAGGTGGTTGAGCCACCAGCTGAGAGGGGCATCGTGCATCAGTATCTAGAGGTAGAGACCACCGCGCCGGGGCAGGTTGAAAGCGCTGACCTAGAGTTTTTGGTGCCGCAACTTTGGATAAGGGCAAATAACATCGACGTATCGACAGTGAGGTTGCTTAGGTACCAAGCTGGAGGGTGGGCTGAGCTGGAGACGACGAAGATTGGGGAAGATGAGAACAACGTTTACTTTTCAGCAAAAACCACAGGGTTCTCTATATTTGCGGTCACCGCTCAAGCCCAGCTCCCGACGGTGCCAGCTCCACCGCCGCTCCCGCTCTGGGTGATCGCCGTCCTAACCGTGGTGCTGGTTGTGGCCATCCTCGGGGTGGTATGGCGGTACCTGTCCCGCTAGTGAAAAGCGGGAAAGCTGAGGGCCAAAACCGGCTTTGTCGAATGTCCTATTTAGGAAATCGAGTGCCCGATTCGCCAGATGATGTGGAAAAAGCGAGTTGGCGAGTGCCCTATTTAGGACACGTGAGCCAGCCGATGTCCTATTTAGGACACACTGTCCTATTTGAGACATCCCAGAAATCGTCTGATTTCCCTTGACTTCATGGGAATCCGATCCGACTCGACGAACGCCAGCACCTTGCCATTCGCAGCTAGCACGCGCTCGGCCGCTGCCCGTAGCGCCCCATAATCTCGAAACCTCCACACCGAATGCTGCACCATCTGCGCATTCCGCTCGAGATAGCGATTCATCTTTCGCCTCGCGTTGCTTCGGCCGTCTAGGTTGTATATCAGCAGGTACGCCATCCCATCGCCTGTCCCATTTAGGACACTCGCGCCACTGGTTTACCGCCGCGAAGCACGATTTCCCCGCCGTTCCCCTCCTCGTAGAGCACCCAGGTCAGGTGAGGAGTGGCCACCGACATCCGCTCGATCGCCCGCACCACCCGCTCGCGCTCGCTATCCGCGACGGCTGTGAAGCCCCACCGCGCCTCTCGCGGCTCGAGGCAAGCGAGGATGTCATCCTTGCGCCAGAGCTTAATGCGCTCGTCGAACCCCTTCTCCGCGTTGAACCGCTCCTTGATCGCCCGCAGCACCTTGAGTTCCTCCGGGGTAACGGCTTCAAGGGTTTGGTAGTGAATCAGTTTCATCTTCCCCGCCGAGCCTTTGGGTGGAGGTCCTTTATAAAGGAGAAACGACTAGCCAGAGCACCACTCGACGGCCGCCTCGAAGAGCCCGCCCCCATCGCACGGCCTGAGCGCGAACTCGTTTCCCCGCTTCTCGTACCGCCTGACCACTAGCTCCGGATCGGCTTGCTCCGGCTCGAATCGCCCCAGCTCTTTGAGCTCCACGGGCATCGAGATTAAACCCGTCTTGTAATGCATGCTGTACGGCGCGCGAACGTCACCCATGGGCTTGATGATTGAAGCGTCGAGCAAAACTTTGTCCACGCGCTCCTCTTTCCTTGCGGTCTCCGCCGTCGTCAAACCCGGCAGCTTCTCAGCGACTCGCGACTCGACAAACCGCACGATGTCCGCGTAAAAACTGAAGAGGCTTCGCCCCCTCCGCTCGGTCCTGAGCTGCTTCGGTTGGTAATCCCTGGGCAGCTCGTGGGGCTTGAACTGCGCCCATATCTGGAACCCGCGGGAGCCCGAGAACTTTATCGTTGGTTCTACGCCATGGCCAGCTAGCACACCGTGCGCCGCTCGAACGACCTGCTTCGTGCGCCCAATCGGCACCTCCCTGCCCGCATCAAAGTCGATAACGAGCCAATCCGGCCGGTCACTCCCCACGCGGTGGATGTAGGGGATGAAATCGATGCCGTGCACATCGAGCCACCGCTCGACATCCCTTGGGCTTTTTATCGTGATGTAACGCGGCCCGAGCTTTCGCTGCAGCCACGCGCGTTCAGTGAAAAGCCTGAACACTGAGACCCAGCGGTCGCGGCAGAACTCAAGCAGGGCGTCGACAACGTGGGGGTAGTACTGCTTCGCCCGGTAGACCTTGAGGTAGTCCTGGTTCAGTTCTTCCTTGACCTCCCTCCATCGTTTGTCGAAATACTCGCGTCCAACATCGGTGATCGCGTACTCGCCAGCACGCTCCCTGAGGAAGCCCTTTTTCAGCAATCCGTTAAGGAGTCCCTTCGTTTCACCCTCCTCGAATTTCCTCCCGGCATCCCTGCTCAGCTTCTCCTGAACATGCGGCACATCGACGAACTTGCCACGGCGCTTGATCGCCAAGGTCATCAGCGCGTGGTCTTCGGGGATCGCCTTTGACAACTACCCACCCTAAGCCTGTCTCGCCTGCTCCTCAAGTATCCGTGTCAAATCGAGTTCCGCGGCCTTCTGCTTTAGATAACTTTCATCCAGCTTGCCGGAGTGCCTAGCGAGTATCGCCTGAACGTCCTCTAGGTCCCGAGGCCTTGCCGAACGTAATTTCTGAAGGATAAGGTCCTCTGGTGTGGAAATCCAAACCCGCATGCCGAAAATATTCGCACGCCTTCTTCTTTTAAACATCTCTCGAGCGAGCGTCGTCCTAATGAGCCAGAAGTCTATCCTGTACTTCTCCCACGATTCCATCACAAATCTGTTTCCCGCCTTCGTGAGCATGAGTACCTCCTCTTCATGTACTCTGAAGCGGGCCCGAGCGGCAAGTTCTACAAGCCTCTTAGCGCCAGTCTCGTCCAACTCAACGACCAAGTCTAGGTCATAAGTCGCTCGGGGGCAGCCGTAATAGTTTGCCGCTAGCCCCCCAGCTATCATATAAGGAATCTTAGCACTCCTGAGGACCCTCACCATCCTCCTTGTAACTTGCTCGTAACTCATCTCCGTTCACCCCAGAGGATTTTGTCAAGTTCGTTGAGCTTTCCCTCCTTTTTCAGGGAGGCTACAAGGACCTTGAGCATAGCGTCTGATGTTTCAGCACCAATCTTGGCTGTCTTCGCTCCGCTAAGTTTGCGAAGGGGTTCCACCTTGTCTCGGATGTCCTCATAATTTTTCTCCACACTACCCCCAACCATTTTTCTGCACGTTTAGGTTTAAGACCACCCGTAAGAGCCCAACTATGCGCCAACGATCTGCCCGAGCTTCTCACCAAGCAGTTTCTCTGCGCATCCCCAGCACACGAAACCTGCCTTCGCCTCGCCCGGCTTCACGACCTTGAGGTAGGCGGAGTCGTAACTCATGATCTGGATCGCCTTGTCGCAGAGCTTGCACTTTGGCCCTTTCGCCTTCATGCCCATCAAAAACAACTGGGCAATCAAAATTAATAGCTTCCGCGCGAGAGCAATTTCGAGAACATGTACCCGATCCTAAAACCGCCGAAATTCGACCTGAACGAGCTGGCCCGCATCCAGGAAAAAATCGCAAAAAATGTCATCCGAGAGGACCGCCTGAAAAAGCTCGAAACCGTGGCTGGATGCGACCTCTCTTTCGCCAGCGGGGATGAAGCATACGCCGCATGCGCCCTCCTAGATTACAAAAGCTTGGGGCTGATCGATAAAAAAATCGCGAAAGTCAAGGCCAAGTTCCCGTACATCCCTACTTTCCTCGCGTTCAGGGAGGTGGACCCAATGCTGAAAGTCGCAAAAGATATCGATGCCGATGCATTTATGATTGGGGCACAAGGCATTGCCCACCCCAGACGCGCTGGACTCGCGAGCCACTTTGGAGTCCTCATCAATAAACCAACCGTAGGTGTTGCCAAGAGGTGTCTGTGCGGCGTGGCTGAAGAACCCCCAAACAAGCGGGGTGCTTATTCCCTGCTTAAGGATGGCAGGGGGGTGATAGGTGCGGTACTCAGAACTCAAGAAAACGCAAAGCCCGTCTACGTGAGCGTTGGTCACAAGCTTTCGCTGAAAACTGCGATCAAAATCACGCTCGAAACCACCCGCGAAAATCGCTTGCCAGAGCCGCTCCGCGTGGCGCACGAGCTGGCGACGAAGGCGATGCGGGGTTAAGTTTTAGGCTGGAGTGCACACGTGTGCATGGTGATCGATTTGCGGTACAAACGAGCTGGCAATTTCATCGTCATCCGCCTTGACGAGAACGAGCGGATAATTGAGAATTTGGAGAAGGTCTGCTCGAAAGAGGAGGTGATGAGCGGAGTCATCTTGTCGGCGGTCGGGGCCCTCAAAGAAGGCACGTTAATCTACAGGCGGGGCTACCAGGGCGATTTCCACGAGCACCTAGAAATAATCGGCAACGGCAACATCACCAAAGCCGAAGGGAAGGTCAAGATTCACCTCCACATCACCGGCGGGAACGAGAAAGGCGTCAAAGCGGGGCACTTGATTGAGGGTGTAGTAACTGTCTTCTGCGAGGTTGTGATGCAGGTCCTGCGCGGCTTCAAGATGGAGCGCACGGTCGATAAAGAGCTCGTCTCGCAAAAAGTGCTGAACCCCTATGTGCTTAAGCCCTAGGCGAACTCCGCGACCACCGTGGTGAAAACAGGCCCCCGAACATCGATGCGCTTATTTTTTGCGGTTATGTAGCGCTGTGCAGCCTCGTCGATCCCGAGGTTGATGTCGCTAGGCAACTTCGCCGCCCGCGCGCGCACTTTCACGCGCTTTTCTCCACGCTGTGCTGCCCGCTCAATTTCATGTGCCGCGAGGGCCGCAAACGCATCGATGTAGCGGATGCCAGTGGCGATGCCATGCTTTCTGACCTTCTGCAAGAACTCGTTCGCCTCCCAGCCCTTGGGCGGCACACCAACCACGTTGCCATCGTAGACGTAAATCTCGTTGAAGCCAGCGGGCCCGATTAGCTTGATATTGCTCTCCGGCTCGACCACCTGTACTGAGACCCTCCTACCGAGGAGTTCGCCCTCGAAAGCCTTGAACTCGCAGGGGCTCGGCTCGTCGGCGTGCCGCTCTGCAACTTTGACGATCGACGTGGCCACCGCCCGACCAGCCTCGGTGCCCGGCTCGTGCTCGAGCTTTATCATGCCTGTGAGTTCGGCATCAGAAAAAACGGCTTTTTTGTACAGGTATGGGTAGACAAGCGCACGTATGTCCACCTCCCCCGCCTGGACCATCAGCACGCGCTCGAGCCCTATGCCTAGGTTGAAAACCGGGTAAGCAATACCGTAGTTGCTGAGGGCGACTGGGCTGTAGAAGCCCGCATCCCCTACCTCCACGAACTCGCCAGTCCGCGGGTGCCTGACGAACACCTCGAACTCCGTCTGAGGGGCGTAGTACTTCGAGGTCGCGGTTTTTATCGAGAGCTTCGCCTCGGTGAAGCCCAGCTTGCTCAAAACCTCACGGGTTATCCGCTCCCCGTCCTCGAGGCTGATATCCTCGGCCGCGATGACCACTGACGCCGTCCAAGATTCGTAGAGGTGTGTCGGGTCAAGGCGCTGCTCACGCCTGAACTTTTGACCGATCGAGAAGAGCTGAAGTGGCAGGGGCTCACGCTTAAGCATTTCCCTTAACACCATAAACCATCCTGCACTTGTATGACTTCGCAAAGTTAGGCTAGTTGGAACTGGCTCAAGTTTCTGGAACTCGGAGAAAAGAGAAAGGACTCCGGTGGCCTGCTCCTCCTTGAGCCCTAACTCCCCCACCAAAACTTCAACCAAATCGTCCGCAGAAATTGCTCCCCCCTTATAGCGTCTAAAGATCCCCTGGAGCTCCTTGATCTTATCAAAATTTGGAACAACCCTGCGGATCTCCTGGAGCTTCTTGTGGCTAATGCCTATATCCGGACGCTCCAGCCCCGCGAGAAAGAACACGCGGTCGAGGATTACTGGCGCCTCAGGACCGTACTGGGAGAAAACCTCCTTCTTCTCTATTATGGTTGGAACTGAGACCTCTGTAAAACCCATCTGGGTCAGGATCTGTCTCGCCTTTGCGATGAGCTCTTGTAACGCGTTCGCTTTGCCCTTCTTCTGGAGCGAGAAAAGCTGCCCCTTTTTTCCGATGAGCTTAGCCGTTTCCAGCCACGCCGCCTCATAGTCCCTCTTTGCACCCGCCCTGATCTTCGCCACGTCGAACTTCGCCATCTACCTTACCCTCCCCTTCGCCCGCTCTAGAGCCCGCTCGAGCTTCTGCTGTCTAAGTGCTGCCGTCAGGTCACCCCGGGTCTTCTCCAGCACCCCCCTCACCATGTCCTGCCTGCGCCTCATGCCCGGCAAAATCGCGTCCGGGTAGTCGAAACTCATGAGTAACTCATGGATGTCTTCCATCCGCCCGAGGGTGCGCTCCGCCGCATCTACCCTGTCGGCCCTAATGGAATCCAGAACGTAGCGCCTTAGCTCACCCGCCGCATCCGCTAGACCTCCGAGATACGCCTTGTAAGGTACCCTGAACTCCTCAGGCTTCAGGAGTTTCCCCTGTTCAATCAACGCCCACACGAGTCTCGCCTCGCAGTACTCCTGGTAAGCAGATTGCACTATGCCCGATTCCATCCACGCGGGACTTCCCTTGGCCGCCGAACTCAGGGAAGCGAGCGCTGATTTGGCGTGAGCTAGTGCCTCCCTGACTGTAGCCGAATCTCTGCGATGCATGGCCGATATCGCCCTCGAAGACGCCCTCACCACCTCGCGAGAGAGATCGAGCACACGCTCCCGCAGCTTCTCTTGGGCGTCGAAGTGCCTGCGCATCCGCTCGATAGTTTTTTTCAAATCTGACCCCATCTAATTAGGTGGCAGACCTATTCAAAGCTTGCGCAAGACGAGGGCTACTTGGGCGATTTTTTCGGCGTCAGGTAGATTTCAGGTATTCTCGGCAAGAGGTAGGGCGCCAAGATCTTCGATGCCTTCCCCATATCAGTTGACGTCACTATACCCACGACCTCGCCGCGCTCAACGACGGGCACGCGACGGATTCCGTGCTCCTCCATCAGCTTTGCGATTTCAATCATCGGGGTGTCGGGACCGACCGTAACGAGCGGCTTTGACATGAACTCGTTTACCTTGACCCTGCCGGGCTCGAGGCCTCTCGCCACGACCTGGACCATGACGTCTCGATCAGTTACGATCCCGATTGGTTTATTGCCCTCCATAACGACGAGGCTGCCAACCTCCCTCTCGGCCATTAGTTTTGCAGCATCCAGAGCGCTTTTCGTTGCGTCAATTTTTACGACTTCTTTGGTCATGAAGTCCTTCGCGTATACGACCATCTCAACCCTCCGACCGATTACTA
Source organism: Candidatus Hadarchaeum sp. (assembly GCA_020725055.1). Lineage (GTDB taxonomy): Archaea > Hadarchaeota > Hadarchaeia > Hadarchaeales > Hadarchaeaceae > DYFS01. The sequence goes on from DYFS01000017.1 coordinate 20,898, forward strand.
AAATTACGTGTGTGTCTGCCTTAAAAAGCTGTTTAGTTATACGAGTTTGTCGAATAATTCGTGATTTTAAATTGCCGAACATCCATTCTGATTTGTTAGATCTGGGCCGACGATGAATGAAATGGGAGTTTTAATTATCCTGCTGATTTATCTGACAAACTCTAGCAGCTGTTAAGTAAACTTTCCAAGTTAACACATAGCGTTCAACACGACACCTAATCAG
>DYFS01000018.1 GCA_020725055.1 Candidatus Hadarchaeum sp.
CCACGCCCCGCCGTCAACGCTGACGTAGCCTGTGTAATTCTCGTCCCCCTCGAAGTCTATGCCCGTGGTGCGAACCCAGACGTGCACCCAGACGTTGTCGTTGGCGCTGACATCGACGTTGTCAAACGTGACACTGCTCGGCTTGTTCGTGCTGATGTCCTGGATGCCAAAGAGGTACAAGCCGGTGCGCGAGACGAATGCGTAAGTAGCGCTGCTGCCCTTGCTCCCGTTCTCAATCCGCCCCCAGAGATCTGTTGCGTCGTCGGGGGCCCCAGTCTTCGTGTAGCCCCACAGCGGGTCGGGTTCGGGGTCCTCAAAGCTCGTCGATTTGATGGTCGTGGCCGCACCCGCACCAAGAACATTCTCGCACCTGATCTTCCCCGGCTGCGACCAGTCAACGTTCTCGTTCTCGTAGAAGTTGTCGTAGGTGTCCGGCCAAGTTCCGACCTGCACCGGCGACTTGGGACCACCCCTCCAGTCGGTCTGCACCCACCACCTCGTTTCCCCGGTAGCGATGACGCGGATGACGATGTGGTAGACGTTGTCCCCAACGAGCCGCGCGGGTGGCGAAAAGCCGATCTTGAGCCATCCAGTATTCCCTATAAATACCCTGTTTTCTGGCGCTAGGTTCTCGCCCGGGTTTCCCGAATCATCCCTGCATATCCTGGCCGCGAGCTCGGTCTGGCTGTAACCGTTCACGTAGACCCGCGCGGCAACGACGTTTTCGGTGCGCCGCGCCCTGAACCTCAGCGAGAGCCGCTTCACCTCGCTGTTCAAGTTGTCGCCCCCCGACGTCGAGGCGACGAGGAAGTTGTCCCCCCACAGGCGGTTGTCGTCCGCGATCAGCGTGATGTCGCCGACGCTCGCCCAAGTATTCACGTTTTCGGCTCTGGTGTACTGCGTCGCCTCCCCCGTCACAACCGCCGGCGGCAATCCCGTGGCCCCCCCTGACCAGTCGGTTTGGGTCCAGCTGCGGATCGGTGCCTCCAAGAAGGCGTAGTAGAGGCGGAACTCTTGGAACGAGGGGGTTTTTTGGTTCTCGGTGGTCGAGAGCTCGGCGCGGTACTGAGCGTAGCGCGAGCGGTTCTCACCCAGGCTCTGGCCGCTCGTCACGGTGTACCAGCTCGACCAGCCTGTGCCGTTGTCGGAGAAGCGCACCTTCACTGTTGCCGAGGTGCCGCTCGGCTGCCCGATGTCGAACTCCACGCGCCTCCAGTGGACGTTCTCGCCCGCGTCGAAGCTCGCCGATTCGAAGTAGCCGTTCTCGGCGTACGTCCCAAGCGTGTACTTCGCGAAATCGTTCCCACCGCCGGCCGCAGTACTCTCCCGCCCCTGCCACGCGTAGATGGACCCAGCGGCGTAGGCAAGCCTTTTGCCGTTATATTTAGTGACGCCCCCGGCATCCGTGTTATCCCCTATCGTGATTTTCGCGAGCTCGGTCCATGCCCCCGAGGAGATATCGTACTCCCAGAAGTCCCTCGACCCGGTTTCATCGTAGGCGCCGCCTGAGGTGGCAAAGAAGCTGCCTGGGCGAACCCCCCACAAGCCGAGCCACCTCAACGTGCCTCCGTCACCCGTGCCCCCGTAGGGGGTGAATGGCAGGTCCGGCAGCGATGTCCAGGTGCTGGTCTGGAGATTGTACTTGGCCCACTTGTTGTTCACGGCTGTTTCGCTTCTCTCCCCCTGGAACACGTAGAGGTAGTCGCCGCCGTCCCAAGCCATGGAGGCGCCGTCGTCAACGCCATCCCAGAAGGTGGGCGTCGAGAGCGCGGTCCAGGAGTTGTTCACGATGCTGTAGCGCCCGAACCCGTACCCGTGGTCGGTCGGCTTGCTCCCCACCATCGCGTAGATGAAATTGTCATTCGGGACGTCGATGGTGGAACCAGGGACCCACGTCGCCGCGTCCCCAGCACCCTGCCCATCCGAGTTTACCGTCGATGTGTCAGTTAGGGCCGCCGACCAAGTGTCACCAACCGTGTCGTAGCGGTAGAAGTAATGGCGCGCCGAAGCACCGGTGTCACCGTATGCTCCCCCGAAAAACACGTAGAAGTAGCGGGAGCCATCCCACACGAGCTCTGTCCCGTTCTTGAACTGCTGGGGCTCGGTAGCGCGCTCCACCCAAGTCAATGTGGTTGGGTCGTACCTCCAGAAGTGCTGTGTGGTGCCGGCATCGCTGGCCAAGTAGATGTAACTGCCCGTGCCGGCTAACCCCAACCCATAGTCCCCTATCTTCAGGGCATCTGTGAGCTGGGTCCAGACACCAGCGCCGGTGCCGGTTATGCTCAACGTTACCGAGTCGCCCTGCACCTGGGTGTTCTCGTGGGCGCTCCATGTGTTGAAGTCCCCCTCGGTTGTCTGGACCCACTTGAGGAGCAGGGCAGGGCGCGTGACGCCTCCCCCCTCGTAGTATCGCGCGTAGACCGCGCGCACAACCGGCGCCAGCGCCGGGTTGGTCGTGAACAGCCTTATCCGGTACTGTAGGCAGTTCGCCACCTGATTGTCGCCAAACACCGCGCCGAGGTCCTGTCCGTTTTCAACCCGCCTCCAGCCAGACCACGGGAAGTTTGGGTTATCGACAAGCGGGTTCGGGTTGCCGGGCTGTGCCATGTCCCCAACGCGGGCCTCAACGACCGCGCTCGTACCGGCTGGCACCTCCGCGTCCCACGCGAGGTTGAGCCACTTCACCCGCCTGCCGTTTGCACCGCTCAGCACCGGCGAGGTGTACATGCCCGGCGAGCGGTAGTTCTCGAGGACCAACCTGAACGGCATGTCGACGTTGTCGAACCTGGTCCAGCTGATGCCGTTATCCCCTGAGAAAATCGCCTGCGATGCCGCACCACCCCAAGACATGTTCACAGGGGCCCCGCTGGCATTGTCGAGCGGCACGCGGTAGTAGTCGTACTTCGTGTACCCGGGCACCCGGAGGTAGAGGCGGTAGTTGCCCGGCGTCAGCCTGCTCGGCCGGTCGAAGGTGACCCTGTACCAGTACGGGGTGTCGCCGGGGCGGACATCCACCGGCTTAAGCGCGTGGTTCTCCGACCACGTCGAGTTCTCGATGATGACATTGAGATCGTAAGCTGGGTTGCCGTCTCTATTGACCGGCACCTCGATTGCAGTCAGGGTGATGGGGCTGGAGATGCTGATGTTCTCCCCCCAGCAGTTGTCGGGGGCATCCCAGCTGTTCGAGTTGATTACGCCCGCCGAGTAGGGGGTGTCCCTGTACATGTACGAGAAATACAGCTGGTCGTCGCCGTAGCTTCCGATATCGGCGTAAAAGTACTTGTCGTCGTAGAACTTGAAGCCGGTGTGGTAGGGGTTACCCTCGTACGCGTCGACCACTCCGTTGAAATCCCTGTCGACATCGAGTATGTAAATCGGCTCGTACTCGAACTCCGTCCACTGCTCGTTCGCCCCCGCCACGGAGATGCCCTTAAAAAGCACCGCGCGGTTCTCGTTCCTCACGCCGTTGTCCACCCACGTGATGTTGCGCGGCTGGAGGAAGCTCACGACTATGTAGTTGTAGACGTTCGGGTCGTTGTACACATCGCCGCTGTTCGCGACGACCAGGTGATAAACGTTGTCTCTGTAGACTCGGGCCCCCAACCCGCGTATGTGTACCCACCCCTGCCCATAGGTGCCGGTTCCGAGGTGCTCATCAAGGTTCTCCTTTACCTCCACGCCAACCCTGTCCCCCGGCTTGCCGTTTGAATCCCGCGCTATCCAGAAGAGCCAATTATCCGCACCCTCGAACAACGCCATCCGATAGACGTAGACGCGGGCGTTCACGATGTTCTCATCCGCTTGGGCGACGAAGCGCATCGAGAACTGGTACTTGGAGCTTGTCATCTCGTTGAAGGCTGGCGCGCGGTGAGTTTTGGTGATGAACCGGTTGCCCAACCAGTGGTTGTCGAGCGTTATCGCCCCGTAGCTCAGGCTGCGCGGGTCATTCACGATGTAGATGTTCTCGCTGAGCCCGTTCTCGCTGCGGTGCATGCCCTCCTCGAAGTCCAAGCGCGTGTTGTGGGTGATGACCCTTATCGCCGCTTGGGGGCTATCGGCAACCGAGAGGAGGGTCGCCTGCCGCACGCCAACCGATATGTCCGCTGGCCTCGGTGCTAAAAAGGGTTGGAGCGTCACCGCTTCACCAGTCCCCGCCTCGCGCAGACGCCCCTGCAGCCTCACTAGCCCCTCTTCAAGCTCCCTTGAGTACTGCTGCTCCTCGCGGTACTGCATGGCCGGCACCTGCCGCAAGATGTAGAGGGCGGTAGAAATCGCGATTAACGAAACTATGATGACCGCAGCGACGGGGACCCAAACGCCCTGCTGGTCAGAGGGGAGGCGGTGCCTCATCTAGCCACCGGCTGGCTATTTTTAACTCTGAGGGTGGGGGATAAAGCCTTTCTAATTGAAATAAAGGTTTCTAAGAAAATTGAAAAGTTAAAAAGCATCGTCACTTGATCTCAACCCCCAGATCGATGAGCCTCTCACAGTAGACGATGTCGTGCGTTTCCCCTCCCTCCCTTCCGCCCACGATCAGAGCCAGGCGGTTGAAGTCGAGCCTCGCGGCATTCCCGTAGTTGGGGTCCTGCCCGAACGCGAGGTTTATCACCCTCACCTGTGCCTGCAGGTAATCCGACCACGCGCTCGAGAGGGGGTAGTAGACTGGCAGGGTTATCACGACCTTGCTCCGATTTGGCATCTCCGAGTACGTGAGCCACCGGTTGTCCACAATCCAAACTTTGATGCTCGCCGCCCCCGTGCCGCTGAAGCCCCCCTGGCTCACGATGCGGTAGCGCGTGACGGTGATCCTCACGAAGCCCTGCGGTGTTGGGGTGGCGGTGATGAGGTCGCTCGGGGGCAAAATCATCGTTGCACGCCAGCCCTGCCGCAGGATCACCGCGCCGTTTTGCCAGATGTAGCTTTGCTGGGGGTAGCGCTGGTTCTGCGAGTCGAACTCAATCGTGCCGCTCTCGAGCAGGCCCTCGCGCCCGTAGCGCGCCGCCAGGTACTTGGCATCGGTGACCTCGCGGGGCTTGAGGTAAATGAACTCGAGGTATGGGTTGTAGTTGTACGTGGCATCGTCGTACACATCCCTCCGGTAGTAGAAATCGACATTTTCTGAGATGAATGCCGCCCCCCGATTGAGCGACGATGGGGGTCGTTCAACCTCCCTCACGCATATGCTCACGCGGTTGTCCCTGGGGTAGCTGTCCACGTGTTCTTGCACGTACTCGGTGACGTCGAAGCCAACCCACTCGCCGTTGTCGTCGACGGCAAACGCGCCGCTCTTCGTGTCGAGGAGATCGCCGGGCCGGTACGCATCACTCTGAGCGGTATCCCAGTTGAGGGTCATCTCCCCCCAATCGTCAGAGGCCACCCGTCTTGCCTCAACATCAACTGGTATCCAGCCGCCGTTTTCCATGTAAAGTACCTGGTCGACGTAAACCCAGAGCGTCGCGCGCACGAGCACCCCGTCCACCTTGTTGTAAGAAATCATGTAGCTGTCGTTGATGTCGAACTTGTAGTACGACCACCGCCGCCTGCCTGAGGTCGGCATCACCCAGGCCACGTTATCAGCTCCATTGGTGGCGGTTGGGCTAGCCTCATCAACCCACGTGCCCGCAATCGGCTTGAGTTTGTCGATCGCGTAGGCGGGTGTGGCGGTCAGCGAGCCGGGCCGCGGCAGCGACGGCAGGAGGAACACCGGGTCTGCGTTCATCTTCACATCGACGGTTATGACATCGCCTGGGGTGAGCGACTCGATCGCGGTTTTGAGGTCGGTGAAGCTGCGCCTGACCGACCGCATGTGGAGGAACTCCTGCTCCCGCTGCTGCTCGGGCACGACCCGCCTGACGTGGGTCCCGATAGCAATGGCGAGCAGGCCGATCACGAGGGCCGCGCCGACCATCGCCGAAACCCCCTGCTGCTCCCTTGCGATGACGTGCATGGGCTCAGTATTAATTCGCGCCGCGTGCTATAAAACGCGTATCCATTGGCTATTTTCTATTACATCTGGAGTATTATCTCACGCACTAAGGGCGTAATTCCAGTGGCTTTGGCCCGCGCAACAACACCCCTGTTGATATCAAAAGACGATCCCGGCCTGTCTGAGATCGGACGAATAACGTTCGGCCCCCGCTCGGAGTATGTCTTTCATACGTTTTCTATCAACTTCCCACGCTAGCCCAAGCAACACGCTTGCATTTTTGTCGTTCGGGTGATACGCATTTTTGGCGAGCCAATTGAAAACGGCCTGAGGCGCCACACCGCACACCCTTGAGATGTCCACTTGCTTCCGTCCGTCCAGCGCTACTTTTAGTAGCTGGATCCTGGCCCACCGGCTGAGGCGCTCTGCCAGAGGATACCATTTCCCGACTTTCAAACTTCCACCGAGGCTTTGCGTGGAGGCGGTATAAAAAGGGGAAACAGCGCCATCAACACCCCTGTTGATTCTTGCTGCCCCCACAAAAATCAACACCCCTGTTGACAAGACCCCAAACGCGATGCAAACGTTGTCCGGATGCCCACCACAAACGACAGAACGGCTAAACATACCATCTGGAGGAAAAAATCCGATTAATGCAAAAATCAACGCAACCATAAAACAGGTGAGTAAGTTTCATGTAGCTCCTTTTAAGCGCACGAATTCCCCGTCCTCTAGGTGGGTAGTTCACGATGGTGCCCTAACCGCTACCGTCCTCCTCAAGATTATCTCATTCGTCTCCCGGTTGATGATGCGGACGCTGAATTTGTCGCCCTCCCTCACATCAGCCTGATCGTGGCGGATGAAGCAGATGGCGTTGTCAGCGATCCTTAAACGCGAGGGGTCGGGGAACCACCAGCTGTACGCCCGGTTGTCCTTCGAATCTTCCCCCTCCTCATGGCCCCACACCAAGAGGGTGTCCCCGGGGGTGGGGATAGCGTCGCCCTCCCGGTGCTTCACCATGAGCCTCACCACCCGGAAGTCGCTCTGATTCTCGTACACCTCGACATCGAGCTTGGCGAGGATGACCGTTGTCCCCTTCCTGGCCACGAGGGTGGTTGCGACCGCCGCGAGTACCGCCACGATTATGGCGAGCATCATGACTTCCGCCACCAGGGGTGACACGCCCCTGCGACCCAGCGCCCCCATCCTACCCCTCGAGCTCAACCCTGACATCTATAAAGCGCTCCATGAGGTATATGTCGTTCTCTCCCTCGCGCCCCTTGCCGCGGATGGTGATGCTACGCTGCCACCAATCGCGGTTCGAGATATCGCCCCAGTTGCTATCCGCGTCCGCCCCGTTGAAATTTCCAAGCTCCTGGTCCAACTTGCCTTTCGGGTCCACGTAGAAACGGGAGGTAAGCTCGGTGAGGTGGCCACCCGTGAGGAATGGATGGGTCTCACGCCACTCGGCCGGGTAGTCCGTCCGGATGGTGATGGTTACGTTGTCTATGTTAGGTCTGGCCAGCGTGGGCCTCTGGCGGTAGATGCTGTTGTCCCCGGGCAGCATGTAGTAGATGTTTTCCACCGTGACCCTGAGCTTGGCGCTGCCCCCCCGCTCCAAGCTGATTTTTCTGGGGTTGACTATCCGGTAGTGGTTGACGGTGAGCCTGATGTTGTCGTCGCCCGCCTTCGAGTAGGAGAGTACCGCCGGGGCCGCGAGGGTGTCGGTCCTGTACCACTGCCACAGGATCAGGGCCCCGCCCTCGATGATGAAGCTCTGCTGCGGGAAGCTGCGGTTCTGGGTCTTGATGGATATCTCACCGCCTTCGAGGATGATGCCGTAATTATCGCGCGCGGATGAAGGTGGGGGGGTACCGCTCGAGGTGTAGGTGATCTGCAGGTGCGGGGCATGGTAGTCGCGCACGTTTGGATGCAGCCATGTGGAGGGGGTGATCGGGAGGTTTTCCCTAGCCTTGAAAATCGCGTACCTGTCCATGGACGAGTTCTCCTTGTCCGCCTTGACACAGAAGCTCGCGCGCCCATCGCCCCGCTGCCCCTTCACGAAGCTCGTGACGTTGACCGAAAACCAGCTCTCCTCGATGAAGAGATTCCACTTGTTGTCGTATGGGTAGTCCTCGTCGCGGTGGACACCACCGTACTGGGGGAGCGCGCTGGCGGCCCACGTCCAGGTTATGTTGTCCTCTCTCCAGTTGTCGTTTTCGACGGGGAGCACCCCGATCTGGATGGGCACCAGTGACACGTTCTCATTCGGGTCGAGCGGGGTGCCGTGAAATCTCGAGAGGCTCTCGACGTAGATGAGCAGCCTTGCATCGTAGACATCCGCGTCAGCGGGAAGCGCCGAGAGGTTGAATTTGAGGAAAGTGCGCCGGCAGCTCCTTGGCGAGGACCGTACCCAGAGGTAGTTCTCGTTGTAATTTGTGTCCGGGCTCGCGTTGTCGACGTATGCATCGTTCTCCGCCGAGATGCGCATCACGTGCCGCGCCGGTGTTATCATGACGATACTCGGCATGGGCATCGGCCCGCGGATTGCCCCCCATAATATCTCAACCGGTTCGGCGCTGAGCTTGAGGTCGATGACGCAGTTCTCACCCGAGGTGATTGCGCGGTGGAGTTTCAAGGAGGCCCTGTGCACCTCATCCATGTGCGCCGCCTCGTTCCGGCGCTGGTACTCCGGTATCACGCGCACCGTTATCGTTACAGTTGCTACCGCGAGAAGGCTGAATATGATGGCCGCGCCGAACACCGGGGAGATCCCCCGCTGCTCCCGGAGCAAGGGCAATCGCCCCCTCCGCCTCCTGTCCTTCGCCGTTGAGCTACTGCGCCCCCGCCGGAGCAAGAGAAGGCCACAGAGGCCAAACCCGGCAACGGCAGCCATCGCCCCCAGATCACCCCCCGACCCGAGGGCCAGCCCCTGCTGTGTACCTCCGCCCCCACCCCCCGGCGGGACCTCACCCACGACACGCATCCAAGCATTGTAAATGTAGCTGGTGGCGTTATCGACATCCCCCTTCACCATCCCGCAATCGCGGGTGTTTTCCCACCTGAAGTACCGCCCGCCGCTCCACGTCTCGCTGGCGAATTGATCCATCCTCACCCAGAGGTAGTTCTCTATGTAATTGTCAAGGCCCGCATAACCAGACATGTAGCTGGGGGTCGCGGGCTCGTAATAACGCACCAATTCCTCGAAGTGCTTGTGCTTGCTCCAGCCGCCGCGCTCATCCTCTAACGAATTTGTATTATCCCAGACGTTGTCGTTGTGCACCATCGTGAAGCCATCGCCGATATAGTGGGCGGCTACCCCCATGTAGATGGCCACGTTGTCGTAGGCGCCGACATCCCAAGCGCTTTTCGCCCTTCTGAGCCAGTACCCCGCACCCGGCTTGCAGCGCGCGATGGCCTTGTGCGCGTTATCCAAGTACGGGATGACATAAATGTCCGTGAACCCAAAATTCTCTCCGCTGGGTACCGATAAACAACGGAAGCGCCAGTGCCGCCCCCAACAATAGACATTAAACACCTTGACGAAGTTGTCGGTCATGCTTTTGTTTTCTACCTCGTACCACACTGTCCCATCATCGGAGCGCAGGATCTGTACCCGCGACCGCACGGGGGCGCCTGTGAATGTGATTTGGTTCATCTGATAACTCATGCCGAGGTCGACAGTGATGTTCTCGCCCGCCCCCCCCGCCGCCACCCAGCGGGTGCCGGGGTTACCGTCAAAGGCCCTCCACGCATCGCCCGAGTTGCTCGTGGCGGTGTAAGTTTTGCCCCCCTGGGTATCCCTCCCCGTGTCACGCCACGTGTCCGGGGTGTTGGAGCCCTGGTAAATTAGATCCGGGTCGAGCTTGGCCCGCACGTTCTCAGGCAGGGCATCGTAGGCGACGAGGGCCTGGCGCCCGTGTGTGCGGAAAGTCCACGCACCGGCCTGCGGGGAGAGGAGGAGCAGCGCGGCAATCACGGCGAGGGCGAACAGGGGCTTCCGCATGGTCCCACTATAACTTTGGACGCGTGGCTTAAATCCCTCGCTCCGGCGGCCCTCCATGCGTTGGCCCGGGTGAAAGTGTTCATCAGACCCCAGCTCCCGGTTTCGATGGTAACCACTAAACCGCAAAAAAAATAAAAAAGAAAAATGGGCTTTTGGGTCTGCGAGGTTATGGCGTCTTGGATACTCTGAATGGGGTCCAGCTCGTGCCCGGGACTACCGGCGCCCGCGCACCCACGTACGTGACCGAGCAGAAGATCGAGGTGTTCTCGTTCACGCGCCACCTAGTTGCGCCCTCGGGGGGTGGTCCTGTAAACTCCAGTAGCCAGAGGCTGCCTACCGCCCAGTTGGCATCCGGGTCCAGGGAGCGCGCCAGCTCTCTAACAGTCGCACCGGCTCCCGTAATGGCAACGGATCCTGCGGTTGGGCCCATTGTTACTGTCATACTGACGGGTTTAGATTGGCCGCCACCCAGGTGGTTTTCGACCGTGTACCTGATGGTCAACGTCAAGCTCCCCTGGGGCGTGTATATCCTGCCTGTCGACCCCTCGAGCCTGATGAAAAGGTTGTCGTCGTCCGCTACCCTATTCCCAATCCTCCAGCTGTCATCAGATATGTAGTAGAGCCGGTCCAACCTTGCGGTTGGTGGCGCGGCTATACTAGGGGTCCTTAACCTCGCGACGATTCCCGCGACACCGGCTGAAGCCGCTACGGTTATTGCTATCAGAATTACGGTTGCTACCAACGGCGAAATCCCTCGCTTGTCCATTAACATTTTCATTCAATCACCTACGGCCCAACTTGTGGCGGGTCTTTTAAATAACTTTCGCTGGTCCGGTTCTGGCCCCGGTCTTGCCGGAATCGATTTCCGCTAGCCGGGTAATCCGCCGATGTCGGATATGATGACCTCGCCGTTAAACAGCATCATGCGCGAGGTGTAGATCCTGACGCGGATTACCCCGCCAATCCTGAAATCCGCCCCCCGCCACTGAAACTCGCAACGTGCAAAATCCCCGAGCCTGAACCTCTCTTGTTTTTTGAAAGTCCAACAGTAGATCTTGTTTTCCGTGAGCTCCGTCTGCCCAGCCCACCCCTCCACCTCGCGGAGCGGGTCATAAATCGTCTGGCCGCCGGCGTGCTTCACGCGCAGCTGCACGACGTTCTCGTTAACCAGGCCGGCGTAAACCTCTAGGTCCGTTCGGCGCGGCCTGGCCGGGGCGGTTATCCTCGTGGAGACGTAGTACGTGATCGGCGCGGATGCGGCGATGGTTATCGCGATCAGGATAACCGTTGCCACGATCGGCGAAACCCCCCGCTCCCGCATTCACCTCAGCCCCTCAATCAGCTCAGCGCGGGTGATCTCGAACCCCGCGGTGGGTGAGATGCTGATCTCGAACTTGACCACCGCAGCGCCGTCAACGCGGGGGAGAAGCCCCCTGAACTTTCTGAAGTACAGCACCCTGCGGCGCTTGGTCGGCCCGGCTGCCTCCCACTCGAACTCGAGCACACCGTCGACGCACGCTGAGATCTCCTCCTCCCTCCGCGGTTCGAGGAGGTTTGCAATCATGCTCGCATAGATTACGCCCCCCCACTTCTTGGCTGCCCGCTGGAGGCCGCGCAGGAACACCGTGAAATCGTACCACTTCGACTCGGAGTCCGAGTAGAGGCGGGCGAGGTCGCTGAGGGTGTAGAGCACCACCGCGTTGCCCGGGGAGTGCTCCGTTAGGAAACTGACCAACGACTCGAGCACCGTCTTTGGCTTGAGCGCGGGAGCGGCAACCGCGCGGTGGATCCCGGCGAACGCCTCCTCGAGCGCCGCCAGTTTTTCCTCCCTCCGTTTTTGCACCTCTTCTTCAGCCACCCACTCCGGCGGCACCGGGGTGGCCCTGAAGTACTCGAGCGAGAAATCCTTGAACTTGGTGTTCTCGCAGAAGAGCTGGTAGAGGTCGTGCTCAAAGCTCATCGAAACCTCGCGGAGCATGTCCTCGGGCGGGCGGGTGAAGGTGACCCACCACACCTCGTTGGGAAGCGCGATGTTCTCCGCGACCGCTGGTTTGATGAGGCCCTTTTTAACAGCGGCCGACATGATCGCTGAGGTCATGACGAACTCCTCGTGGCCGGCGCCGATCTGGCCACGGAGGAGAACGAGCGAACCGGCTGGGAAACCCCCTCCTATCAGGGAGTCGAGCGAGATCACGCAGCTTGGGACGTTCTTGAACCTAGCTTCCATACGATCCCCAGTTATGATTTTTGTGCTGCTGCTTATAAGTCAAGCGAGCGCGGCAGCGAGCGCACGGAAGCCCCTCGAAGCGGCGCTTTTGGGTTTGAGTAGCACCACCGGCCTCCTGAGGTTCGCGGACTCCACGACCGCGGGGTCCTCCGGAACCGCTCCGAGCACCTGGGCCTTCAGCCTCTGCTGGATTATCTCGCGGGCCCTCGACTTCCTCTTCAGCAGCTTGTCGAGGAACGACTGCTCTTTCACCCGGTTCACGATCACCCCCCTGACCTTGGCCCCCACGAGCTCGGTGATCGCCTCCAGCCTCGCCGCAGCATCGGTTGCAGCGAGGTCGGGCGTCACCACCACCAGCACCTCGTCGCACAGCTTGAGCGGCATGAGGCTGTACTTGCTTATGCCGGGCGGGGTGTCGATCAGCACGAAATCGTAGTCCTTTCCCAGCTCATCCAAAACTTCCTTGAGCTTGGTCGGGTCGGCGCGGAGGAAGCCGCTTATCGTTGGGCCGGAGGGCAGGAGGTGCACACCGTGGATTTCATATACGGCCTTCTCGGGCTCGCCCCTCCCCGCGAGCAGGTCGTGGAGCGTCACGGGGCGCTCACCTACCCCCAAAACCGTCGTCAGCCCCCCCATCGCTAGGTCTGCATCGACGAGCAGGACTTTTCTTCCGGCGCGGGCTAGGAGCACGCCGAGGTTTTCGGCGACGGTCGTCTTTCCCACGCCGCCCTTTATCGAGGCCACGGAGTAAACCGTCACCATGCCAACCCAGCCGACAATAGAGCCAAAGACTTAATCGCATTTAAAATGTTCTATTCCGCCAGTTTTTGTCCCCGCGCCGAGAGAAAAAAATGAAAGAATAACTTCCTAACCGCCAAAGTCGCGCGCGATTTGCCCGAGTACATCGACAAACCGCTCGACCTCTTCCTCGAGGTTGAAGTAGTGCACCGAGGCGCGGGCCGTGCCATCGACGCCCAAGCGGCGCATCGTTGGCGCAGCACAGTGGTGGCCGGAGCGAACGGCGATATTCGCGATTTCGTCGAGCATCGCAGCCACCTTGTGGTGCTCTAGGTTATCAACGTTAAGGCTCACCACCCCTCCACGATGTTCAATGTCTGGGCCGTAGACCTGGACGTGCTCGATGCCAGAGATCTCCATCATTAGTTCGGTCAACCTGCGTTCGCGCTCCGCTATTTTTTCAACTCCGATTTCCTCAACGTACTCGCACGCTCGCCCAAGCCCGATGACGCCAGGGATGTTTGGGGTGCCGGCATCGAAGACCTGCGGCGGCGCGACGAGCTTGCACGAGTGCTCCTCCACGCTCTCGACGATGCCGCCGCCCAGAAGCAACGGCTCGAGCTCGTCGAAGCGGTCCTCGCGCACGTAGAGGAAACCCGTTCCCTGGGGGCCGAGCAATCCCTTATGGCCCGGGGCGGCGAGAAAATCGCACCCTATGCGCTTGACGCCAACCGGTATGTGGCCGACAGATTGGGCGGCATCTACGAGGAAAAGCGCGCCGTTGTCGCGAGCAAGCTTTCCTATCTCGACAATAGGCTGGATGCTGCCCACGGCGTTTGAAACATGGCTTACAGTCACGAGGCGCGTTTTTTTGTCAACCGCTCTTTCGACTGCGGCCAGCTCGATCAAACAATCGGGAGTCGCGGGTACGAGATTGAGTTTTACGCCCGCCGCCCGCTCAAGCCTCTGCCAGGGGATGAGGTTGCTGTGGTGCTCGAGCACCGTCGCGACAACTTTGTCACCCTTTCGCCATTTCAGACCTCTGGCGACTATGTTGATAGCTTCAGTTGCATTTTTTGTGTAAACGATTTCCTCCGGCTTTGCGTTGATGACGCGGGCTATTTTGCCCCTCGCCGCTTCGAATGCTTCGGTAGCACGGCAGGTGGCGCGGTACAGGCCCCTGCCGACGTTCGCGCTGTACTCGCTGAAGTACCCCAGCATCGCATCTATCACGGGCTGCGGCGTCGGCGTGGTCGAGGCGTTGTCCAAGTAGATGATGCCCGTCTTTAAGAAGGGTATGTCAGCCCTGACATCTACCACAGACTTCCCCACGCGGTTTCCCCCTGAACGCCTCATGTGAACTACCACTTAACTCATATTTGGAATTTTGTCTCAGGGTTTTCAGAAGTAAAGCACCGGACAGTATTCGTAGCAGTTGAGGCAGCGAGTGCAAGCATCATTGATGTACGCGCGACCGTTAACAAGCGAGATGGCGCCTGGCTTGCACTTGCCCACGCAGACCCCGCACCCAACGCAGCGTTCTGCCCGCACGACGGCCTTCACTAGCCAGTCTACCCCTCGCATGACCCCCTTTTCATCCTGCGCGAGCACCCTAAATCTTCCCGTGCCGTACACCTGCACCTCAACGCCATCCATGCCGACCTTCGCGACTCCGAGCTTCTCCGAACTCATTGCCTTTCCAAGCGTCTTCAGCATGCTCCCAACGCGCGCTACATCGAGCGAGCCATCGAAGCTCCCCTCTGCGGATGTTCGGCCGTCCTTGCACGGGCTGAACCCAGCGACGAGTTTGTAGCCCAGTTTTTCAGCGGTTTTTCTCCTAGTCGGCGCCACCCCAACACCGAGTTCCTGCGCAAGCCTGAGCTGCCCGCTCGGAAGCCCCTGCCACCTCCAGAAGCCGTGCTCCACCCACCCGTTGGAATAACCGGCATCCCGCGCCCACTTTTGCAATATGTTTTTCCACCTACGCCAGAGCTCAGGGTGTTTTTTGTCCACGAAACCGAATTCCCAAAGTTCCGAAGAGGGACAAAGCCAGCACCCGATGCGCTCCAACCCGTCGTGGTAAAGTTGGTTCGCCTCGGCGCCTTTGGAGAGAAGGTAGAGCCAAACGTACATAGCCGCCCAATCCTTTATCGGGCTCACACCTATCTGCCCGGGCACCCACGGATTTTCCCAGATGCGCGGCTGGCGGAAGCGCTGGTCAGACTCGTACTTGCGCTGGCCGAGGAAGGTGATGCAGCCCTCCGGAAAGCGCTCGCGTATGAGCTTCGCCGTGGGGCCGAGCTTGCACGTCTTGCAGCACCACCTGTAATCGCGACCCGGCGGCCCGAAATATTCGAACGCCTGCCAGAACGCGTCTTCAGCGTGCTCGGTGATGAGCTCGGCCCCGAGGCCCCGCGCCACGCGCTCCGTGTGCTCAATCGTTTCCGGAAACTCCAACCCGGTATCAACGAAAAGTATCTTGGGATCCTTCACGACATCTTTGACGAGCAAGAGCGTCGCCAAGCTGTCCTTTCCCCCGCTGAGGGCCACGGTGCACGGCCTATCCGGGTGCCTCTCCACGACATCGGCTATGAATCGCTTCGCCCGATCTTCGTAACTTTTTATTGCCAAGCGGTTCACCTCGATTGCCTCCACCCAGCTCTGTCCGCCCTGCAAAATTTGTGCATCGCGCGGTCGCTCCTTCTGCCGCACCCTTACCGCCATGCCGCGGCGCTGCGATGTGATTTCGCCGGCATCCATCTTGGCGTGGCCGACCGCAATCGCCTGGCCGCTGGAATCGGTGACGTAAACATCATCCCCTGCTTCTATTGTGCTATCAACAGCCGTGACACCCGGGGCGAGTACGCTTGAACCGTTGATGATCGGCTCAACGGCGCCTTCGTCGACGCGAACCCATTTCGCGCCGCCTGCCTCTGCCACCCTCCGCGCGCCTTCGAGCTTGAGTGAGAACTCCAACCGCATCCTGCGCAAGTTGAAGTGCAAAAGGCCGAGCACGAAGCCGTCCACCACAACCTCATCGGCCCGATCGAGCGCCGGTGTCCTATTTAGGACAATCACCTTATCGGCTGGGGAAAGTTCTGCAGCGGCCCGCGCGCCAAATTGCTTGGCGACCACGGCGCGAAGGAGCTCGATATCACCCTTGAAGGCCGGCCTCGCATCACCAGGCGGGGTCAACGCAACCTCCGCGGCCTTCAATCCGCACCTATCGCAGGCTCGGCCCAGCAACGGAAGATTGCAGCACCTGCACCAACCTAACCTAAACTTGCCGAGGATTACTGGCCCACGCCTTCGCATCTGGATCACAACAAGCGCCGAACATCTACTACCTGAATGTTGCCCACGCCCGCGAGTGTTGAAAGCTCCCTCTCGAGCGGCTCTGTCCCGCCAGCGGCGTCTGGCACGACGGCGACCACGCGGAGGGCTTCGAGACCGAAAGCTATCGGCTCGCGAGAGATTGAATGGACCTTCATGCGCGATTTTATTTCCGCCTCGAGGTGCGCCAGGTCAACATCGGCGCTCTCCGGCATGAGCCTAAGGGTAACAGCGACCTCACCCATTTTCATGGCCCCGTGTATCCGCACTTGGGACAGACGTAGACGTTGCTGAGCTTTCGGCAGTGCTCGCACCGCCATATCTCTAACTCGGTACACCCCGGGCAGAGAAACTTGACCGCCCGCGTGCCCTGGGCTATCTCGCGATTGCATGATGTACAGACGTTCGCCATGGTGATCACAAAAACTCTGCCCTCTTCTACTTAAACACTTTGCCGCATCTCCCGGGCTCGGCCCTCGCCACAAGGTTTTATAGTTGGGGAATGTCACTCCCAACTACAAAAAAAAGAGGGGTGGTGCGTGAAACGACCGTGCGAGCGCAGCTGGCGCAAGATTTTGGAATGGAGTTGGTCCAATAACGTGGAAAGTTTTACCCACGAAGACTTGCTGCGTGAAAGCGTCATCGCCTACCGCGGCAACCGACGGGCACGAGTTTAGTCTGCTTCATCGACTTTACGCCGCATGCATAAAGCTAGTCTGCTGATTCGTCTGGCTGCTGGAAAAGGACGCCGCGCTAGCTTGTACGCTCCAATCTCACGAGAAGAATATGAACGAATGGTGAAGCAATTAGTTGGGGGTTTGAGTCGGCTTTATTTTAATCTGCGCGAATGATAATTCGGGCCCGTAGTCTAGTCTGGATAGTGTGTTAAGCACCCGGAAAGGACGTCGGCCTGCGGTCCAAAAAGGCAGCAAGCCGGTGGCCCGGGTTCGAATCCCGGCGGGCCCGCCACTAGACTTTCAGGAGTTTCATCAGCTGTGCCGCATTTTTGTACATCAAATAGTTATTGAACATTATGTAGACCTCACGGTGTTTCTTGGTCAGCTTCTCGACTTTCGAGACCAGTTGCTTCAGTTCGGCCAACGAGTAGTCGTAATTGTAGTCATACTCTCGCGGGTTGAGGCCGTGCAAGCGGATGTAGGCGATTGGGTGCTTTGATAAGGGCTCGCGGCGCATTAGGTCGATGACGTGAATCAGCTCGAGCTCTTCACACAACCGCTCGATTTTTTCTGGATACTCATGCCAATCCCCCCGCGGCTCCCAGGCGAGGGCGAGCTCACCTCGGTCGATTTTTGAGAAAAATTTTCGTGTGTTTGAGATGTTTCCAGTTGTACACTTGAAGTTAGGCGGACATTGAACCACACAGATTTTTGCCTCGAGCACGTCGCAAACCTCCTTCGTTCTCCGCCATGCTTCGAAGTTTTCCCTCGTTGGCATTAACCACCCGTACTTGCCCATCTGGGCCTTCGGCTTCAAGCCTGAGCGGCGCCAAGTGGGGCTCGTTGGCAAGTGCGTAATCGCTTGAAATGCCTTCACGGTGAAAAGAAAATCTTTTGGTGCCTCTGCTCGCCACCGCTCAGCTGTTTTTACCATAGGCAATTTGTAAAATGTCTGTTGGGCCTCGACGAGCAAGAATCTTTGTATGTACGCTTTAAGGCCGCCTTTGTAGAACCCCCATCCACAACAGCCGACTCTGATCATCACCATACCATCGCAAATTGATTTAAACCTAGGGAAGATAAAACTGAATGGTGCGGGGATAACTCAATCATCTGGCAGGGAAACGCTGCCGGATTGAAATGGGAGTTCAGGTAAAACCTGACTCAAAAGTGTCGGACCCCGCTGAGGGCCTCTCACGGGGGACAAAACTGAAGACGCCATGCAATTAGATTTGCGGGCGGCACATATCCGAATGTTGGGGGTTCAAATCCCCCTCCCCGCACCACGGGATTATTTCGGCCCCCGGCATGTTTTTAAATTCTAAATTCACACGATTGACCGCTACCAAATCGCCAAATTTTTTGGTCAAGTTACGCGCTTCTATCGCACCCTGCGTTCATCTGGTCACCCAAAAAAGCTCGCGGAAAGGCTCACGAGCGCTGGTCATCAACTTCCACCATAGCGACAGCTTATCTCTGTGGCTCGATTATCACTTTGAGGGACTCCTTGGCCTCTGCAACGAGCTTGAAACCGAGGCCCGTTTCCGCCAAGCCTAGCCTGTGTGTGATCATGTCACTCACGCGAACCTTGTGGGTGCGAATAAGTTCTATCGCATTTTTTATGTCTTCGGGGGCCGCGGCGTAAGAAGTCACCAACGTTGCGCACTTGAACCAGATCTCATTAAACGGCAGCGGGACATCAGCACCCGGGTCTGTTGGGGCAAAAAACAGTATTGCCCCACCTCTATCCACAGACTTCAGCGCCTGAG
This sequence comes from Candidatus Hadarchaeum sp., assembly GCA_020725055.1. GTDB lineage: Archaea > Hadarchaeota > Hadarchaeia > Hadarchaeales > Hadarchaeaceae > DYFS01. Next base: position 18,677 of record DYFS01000018.1, read on the forward strand.
TTATCGCAGGTAAAGCCCCGGTGCAGACTATCACGCGGTATGCAAGCCGATTTTCATTGAGCTGGCGCAGCTTGGCTAGAACATCCTCTTTTGCGTTTATAACAGCATCTGCCCCAAACTTCTTCGCAGCCTTGAGGCGGTACTCGCTTATGTCCGTGGCGATAACCCGCCCTGCTCCCCTCGCGCGGGCCAATTTGATGTGAAGCAAGCCCGCGATGCCGCTGCCCATCACAAGCACCGTGTGGCCCGGCTTCACGTTCGCGACCCTCTGTCCCCTCACGGCGCAAGCCAAGGGCTCGATGAATGTCCCCTCCTCGAACGAGATTTCCTTGGGCAAAAGATACGTGCCGTTTTCCACGTTTATTTTTGGGATTCGCACGTACTCCGCGAAGCCGCCGGGGTCAAAGTTGGTCGTGCGCAACGTCTCGCAGACCGTGTGCTGGCCGTCCAAACAGTATCTGCACGTGTTGCAAGGAACGTGGTGAGAAACGAAAACCCTGTCGCCTACCTTGTAACGCTTCACGCCTTTCCCAACATCAACGATTTCGCCAGTTGCTTCATGGCCCAGCACAAGGGGGGCTCTCTTGATGCGATACCATTCAAGCGTATCACTGCCACAAATACCACATGCGATTACTTTTATCAATAACTCGCCTTGGCCGATTTTGGGCTTCGGCATCTCTTCCAGACGAACATCCTTATTGTTATAGTACGTTGCGACGCGCATGGACAGCTTTAACGGTTTTGACTTAAAGGATTTTTCGGCGGTTTTCTCACGAGCTACTTTTTCTCGCCGCTCTCGGCATCGAATATCTGCTGAGCTTCCTTCACCGTGGCATTTTCGTGTATGATGGCGCGCAGAGCTTTTATCATCGCCACAGGGCAATCGTGCTGCCAGATGTTTCTTCCCAAATTCACGCCTATCGCGCCTTTCTGCATCCCATCGTGGACGAACTCGAAAACCTCGCGCTCTGTGTCTACCTTGGGCCCGCCAGCCATGACAACCGGAACAGGACAACCATTCACGACTTTTTCAAAATTCTCACACCAGTAGGTTTTCACCACGCGTGCACCGAGCTCGGCGGCGATGCGGCAGCTCAAGGCAAGATAGCGCGCGTCTCTTTTCTCCAGCTCCTTGCCAACCGCCGTGACCGCCATCACGGGAATGCCGTACTCTTCCCCTTCGTTGACTAGTTTTGAGAGGTTCAACAGCGAGTCGTGCTCGTACTTGCTGCCGACGAAGATGGAGATGCCCACGGCGCTCGCGTTAAGGCGGATGGCCTCGCCCATAGACGTTGTGATTCCCTCGTGGGCCAAGTCCTCCCCAACCATGCTTGTGCCGCCGGATACCCTGAGAATTATCGGCTTGGTACTCGTAGGATCGATGGCCGCGCGCAGCACCCCCCGCGTGACAAAAAGCGCGTCGCAGTAGGGGAGGAGCGGCTTGATGGTCTCGCCAGGCTTTTCTAATTTATGTGTGGGGCCTTGGAAATATCCGTGATCGATCGGCAGGAACAGGCAGTGCCCGTCGGGTTGTATCAGTTGTGCGAGCCTGTTTTTCATCCCCCAATCCATAACGATACCCTCTTATTTTTCGGGCTTGACGATTAAATAGCCCTTTCCGATCAACCAGTAATGAAACTCGCGCGCGGTGTGTTTGCAATTTGTTTTGCAAGTCTGCCTTATTTTCTCGTATTCTTCTGAGCCAAGTTTGTGGGCGTTCATCTCCAGCTGCACCGGGCATTTCACGTCGTTGCAAAATTCCCTGCTTTTATACTCCACGTATCCATTGATCGGCACAGCCTCACCTTTTTGTCTGTTTCACACAATGTTATACAAACGCCACATATAAATTCTGCAAGGTGGATGGAATGAAAGAGGGCACCAAAACACTTCTGGCGTTGATTGTCGTCATCCTCCTCGTCCTTTCAATCGTGGCCTCAGCTTTGCTCGCCTTGTTGAAGTAGGCTTAATTTACACAAAAACTAAAAACTAAATAGTGCGGCCGTGGTCTAGACTGGTCGAAGACTCAGGCCTTCCAAGGTGGCGAGGTAAGCCTGTAACGCGGGTTCAAATCCCGCCGGCCGCACC
>DYFS01000019.1 GCA_020725055.1 Candidatus Hadarchaeum sp.
CGGTACGTTTGCGTGTCATGTTGGAACTCGCTCTTCGTAACGTCGAACGGAACCTTGGATATGAAGTGCTCGGGGTTGTCGTGGATGATGAACGCATTGCCGACAATCGTTTTACTTGGGAATAACCTTACTGTATCACCCCATAACGAAATACGCCGCAGCAGCGAATACCCCGCCCGCTACGAGCCACTTGAGCCACTTCACACTGTTCGTGCGCCGTTGCCCGCCCAGTTGCTCGAGAACTCGCGTGTACCATACGTGGGTGGCGACGCCCATAGGCTTGTCCATCCCCGCCGCGCAAGGGTCGTGGAAGCGGTATATTGAGACAGGCTCCATCGCTACCCCCTGCCCAATAGGATAGACCCCGCTCTTATCGTTCGCGTATAAGCCGTCCCCATAATCGAACACTTGTTGCCCCTTTATTCGTTTGATTGTGAAGCCGTGGTTTGGATGGAGGATGAACGCCTTGATTCTGATCCTTATCCCCTCACCTCCCCGAACGCGCGCTCGGTCATCATGGCGATTACCATTATGATGAGGCCAATGAATACAATAGCTAATGGGGCCATGCCGTCGTACGGGCGGAGACCAGAGATAATGCGTACCGAGTTGTCCGCGTTGTTTTCGTACATAAAAGAATAGCCAGACTCTACTCTCACCACCCCAGCCGCGCACACTGCGAGAAAAAGCACCGCGAGGCACGGCCACGCGAAGTTCTTCTTGTCGGCGACCGTCATCGAGGTGAAGATGACGGCCCCGATGAACATACCAATAAACACTATGTCGAGCACTTCACCCGACCGTCCTTCTCGAGCTTGGTAACGAGTCCTTGGATGAGGCTAAAGTAGAGCGGGTTCGGTTCCCCCCTTATGATGTCGATTGCATCACGCAAGATACGGCTAGGCTTGTACCCATTTGAACGTACGAAATCGTTCTGCTCCTTTGTAATAGTTGTCATGCAAATGTACGACCCCGACGGCTTCTCCCCTACGTTCTTCATGGGCTCCCGAAAAAAAACCTGATTTTGTTTAATATATAGGTTTATTATAAAACCCAAAAAAGAAAAAGGGCGGGGTTTGTGCGTTTGACCCGCCTATAATGCCCCGATTGCGCGCAGTACCACGGCGATTATGGCGATTATCACCACGAGCAGCAATAAGGCAAAAACCTTCAAGCTACTCGGCCCAGTTTCCTTTGCAACGGTCTCCCCAAGCGTCTCTACGTAGCTGTCAACCGTCAAGCTCGCGTCGTCCCACTGCACCTTCACGCCCGGTGTCAACTCTTGCGGATTAAGCTCGGCGCGGAGCTTGAGCGTATAGTCCCCGTCTGCCGTGATGTAGGATTTAACATCGTTCTCAATCGCAGCCGAATCGGAGGTCGCTGTTACTGTTGTTTGCCAAATCGTGTAGTCTGTGCCAGCTGGGTTTGTCAGCATGACCTTCAAGGCCACGTTGCCGCCGCCGAGCCCCGTGTTTTCGGCGAGCGCCCACTTGAATTTGAGCGCGGCTGATGTCACTTCGTCGTTGAGTTTGACAGCGATCGTTTGATACCACACTGCATTTTCGATTTCTGCGTCGTTGTCCGTTGAGCGCGCGAACAAGACCCAATCGGTTGCGGTGATGTTTTCGGTTCCCACCGTTACGCCCGTGCCCGCAGTGGCGTTCTCCCAATGGGTCGCCGTAGAGTCTATCGCACTATTTCTCGTTATATAGGTGTTGGTAGTGCCCTTTCGCTCTTCAATCGTAGCAGAGCGTATCTCTGTGAGGGCATACGCTAGAACCACTATGATTACCAGCAGAACCGCGTACCCTCTCACTGCTGCCGCCTGCCCTCGTTGGCAGAGTCGCCCCATGTCATCACTCCTGGGGGCGACTCTAAAACACGCCTATCGCGCGCAGGATTACGCCTATAACAATCACGATAGCAACGATCAGCAGCAGCTTAAAGATGGTCGGCGCCTTCGTTTCGACCTCGCGCTTCACGTTTTCGCCGAGGCTGTTTTCTTTCGATGTGATTGAGCCCAATATCTCTGTCATCGCGTAAGCAACGATGGCGATGGTAATCAAGAGAACCGCCACGCCCGTTACTAGGTTTCGTGAGACTTGACCGTGTTGCGCAGACAATAAGTGTTGCATTTAATTTTTCCCCCCTTTAGGTTTGTCAATTGCGGGTTGGAAGGGGGGGGTTAAAAGCGGCAAGGCTTATAATGAAACTATATATTTTTAAGGGAAAATATGAACCCCCTAAGTGTCTTGCGCTTCTTCATCTTGAACTGACGCGTTATCATCACAACCGATTTTTTCCGCCTAGCGTCGTACCCAATTACCATATCCTCGCGGAGCGGCTGGAGAATCTGCGCAAGCCGCTTGGTCGTCTTGCCGTCCTCTACCACGGCAAATCCATCGTTAAAAATCTTTTCTAGTAACCGACCATTTTCTAGCTCCGTTTTAATCTTCATTCAAACCCCCTCCTCGCAAAAGCGTAGTAGAGCATTGCCACTATCCCCACCGCCGCGAGCAAGAACATGATTTTTTGAATGATATCGTGGGCTGGAAGTATCACGCCAAGCGCCATCGAGCCTATGACGAGTGCCACCAATGACGGGGCAACGCTCTGCGTCTTGATATACACTAAGCAAATTGCCGTCATGAATATTGCGAGAATCATGATGGGCGCGAAGCCCCCCCACGCTCTCGTCAGCGTGTCATACGGCTTGGTTATTATGTTTTCGATGTTGTCATCTAACATGCGGACGATCTGCTCAATCAATCAGGTGCACTCCCCGAAAGTATTTGTATGATTGCGAATAGGCAGAGCAGGCCGATCATCCCGCTGACCACCGCCGTTATTGGGGTCGGCAGCTCTAACCAATTCATTGTCGTCACGGTCATCGCAAACGCCCCAACGCCCGTGAAAAACACCATAACTTGCATTGCGGTCATTTGCGTGAGTAGCCCAAATACCCCGGTCACAATCGATGTGCCGATCATCGCCTTCGCAATTTTCTCCCAACTAAACGCTAACACATCCCCAGTTCCAGCTCCCTTCCCCCAACTGAACACGTTCAGTCCGTATAACATAGTGAGCACAAGGTTAAACAGAAACACGAAAATCAAAATCCTGAATATCTTCATCCCGCTACCTCCCCGATGTCAGCTTCCATATTACTACTATAACAAGCATGACGCCCAACACCGCGCCCATGCTCAATGGGAACCAACCGAGATAAATGAAGAGCGCCGCCACGAAAATCATCGCAATCGCCGCGAGCCCCGCATGAACGGCGGAGAACGAGAGCCCAATTACTAATGTTATCATCAGCGCCCCGAATGTCGCAAGCGGGAGCGGGAGGTCGAACGGAGACCCCCCATCCTCCGCTATGCTAGGCAAAACGGGAGCTGGGATGTTCGTTCCTATCGTCTGCGTGTGCAAGATGTCGCCGAATATCTTGTTCTTCGCAACTATGGCAACTTTATAGCTCCTGTTGTTATCGGCTTGCGTCCACGTTGTCGAATATGCGGGGGTATAATCAGCGAAAGTGGTGTAAAGGAGGTTGTCTTCCGCGAACGTGTAGACGCTGAAGATTATGTTTTCTGTGTTCTCTGCCTTATCTTGGTAGCTTATCTTAATGTTGCCTGTGTCCACGTCGCGTTCAGCCCCAAGAATTATGACATCCGAAATACGCAAAGGTTCAACGCCAAACACTATTGGGTACACCTTCAAGGTGTTCACGGTCGTTTCTTCCGTTTGAAACATGCCCCAGCTACGTTGCTCCCCAGGCCGGTAAATGTAGACGTAGTACCTCTCCCCCTTTTGCAAGAACGCATACGATTTCAAGAATGCGTCCCAATGGTCATCGGACAACTCCGCAAAGTTGTTGTCGAGCCACGCGCGGATTCTTAGCTGCCCATCCGCAGTGTTGGGCGGACCGAACATGTTCGTATGATCCTCTAGGACGAACTCGTACTTCTTCGGCATGTTGTTGTCCCGTGCAATGAAGAACGCGAGCCTGCCGCCATTCTCTGCTGGCACCCTGCCGCGCCAGTACGCGTCCGTGTCTTTTAGCTGGACCCAAGTCGCCGCCTTGCCCGCCGCCGCCATTATGATGTTTTCAGGGTTTTCGGTTAACGTTTTTGAGTAGGTACCCCCATCCCAATAGAACTTGATTATCCTCGACCTGCGGATGATGTTGTCCTCAAGTGCCCACTCGTTGTCCCACCTCACCCATATTTCGTATAGCAGGTTCTCGTTTGTCACATAATTAGAATGAAGAACACCGTCGAGCGGGGAGTCAAGCGCCCGTAAGGTGACGGCGATGTTTTCATTGGGTTGAACATTTGTAATCGAATACGTTATACCATACGTGTTTGAAGCACCGAGCGTGAAGGTCCCGTGTTTGTTTTCGATCAGCCAAGAGTTGTCCACACTGGCAACGATTTTAGAAACGCGCGAGATAGTGCCTGAAACCGTGAGCGGCCACTGGCAGTACGGTCTAATTGGGTCGAAGCTAATTGAGATGGCGAGATCATCAACAACGAACCCCTCCGCCCAACTCGAGAGCACCCCCCCGTGGCGATCTGTCGCGTGCCTCCAAACGTCGAACGTGCCCAAGTTACTTATTGTTTCAAGAGGGTCGTAAATAAATCCTACCTCGTATGTGTTCTCGTCGATTACCGTCCTGTTTTCCCATCGGTCAACGTTTTCCACCAGCGCCTCAGCGTTGTCGCGGATTCCGATGCGGAGTGTGTTTATATCGTCGCGGTTGTCAACGTCCCGCACGCGCACCGTCATAATCGTACTAAGTACTACGTTTGACCCAGAATAATTTCGCGCGCGGTCAACCAGCGCTTCAGAAACCGTCATCGAAACGACTTCGGGGGCGAAGTTCGGGTAAAGATAGCTGATGTTATCACCACCAAGCGGGTGCCGGCCGTCCAAATTCTTGCTTTTGAGCCTTATGTGGAGATTGCCCGCCCCTAGAGGGGCATAGGTGTCGTCGTAGCCGTTGTTGGCGAGGGCCTGATGACGCGTCCCCACGTTGTTGTCCTCGAGCCAAATGTTCTCTATTATGACCGTTGCGCCGTCCACCCGCGACCCAGTGCCGTAAACCCTCAGTCTATGTTTCGGCACGTTCTCAACCGTGCAAGTCGCGGTCAAATCGCTGACTTGGAAAACGTTAGTCGCACGCGTGCTCCCCTTCACTCCCTCATTGTCGTTCGCCGTCACCCCCACGTCCCACTCGCCGAGCTGGGTGTCGGAGAGCGTGTTGTCGGTCGCGCGGTATACCTCGAAAAACGTCTGCTTGTTATCCGCTATCCGCAAGTTTTCCGTTGCCACCCGGTTATCAATGAGAACGTTGTTCTTATCGTAGACGATGAATCTAACGTTCTCCTTGACGACGTTGTTAGGAAGCGTCCATTCCACATCGACACGGAGCTTCGTCCCCGTCGGCGCCTTGCTATCCACCCAATCGATGTCGCGGTCGATGAGCACGTTGTCACATGCGATGTTTGATATGATAATGTTGAGACTTTCATCGGCCCCTATCGTTGTTGTTGGCTCTAGGTCGGTAAACGTCCGCACTCTTAGAACATCCACGTGCATGTTGTCCGTCGTGTTATACACGTCAAAATCGAGGTAGTACGGGTTCGAGTACGCGGCTTCAAGCCCGAGATCCGTCCCAAGTGTGGTCCATTCGCCCCCGTCCGTTCGGTAATACCAATCGAATTTTGATGTCGCGGGGTTCGGAACTGTTCGGAGCTCATACCATGTCGTAGCAGATGCGGCGACACCAGTGCTTGTCATGGTTCCCCCCTCAATATATTTGAAATATCCATCGACAGCTTGCGTGTTGTGGCCGACTCCTGATAGGGGGTAAGCAGAAGAATTAGTACATGAGAGTAGCCGGTGTTGAACGTTCGCAGTAAAATGGTCGAGGTAAATCCAGTATTCTATTATGAACCGCCGTGAAGTCGAGAAACCATACGGCCAGATGCCACCCCTCCAATTTGTGGTTCCGTCCCCTACCGCTTTGAAGCTTTGTGAATCGTCCTTACCAAAAGTCGTGTCCTGCCCACTGGTTCCCGAGACAGTCCACATTGTTCCAGTCGTGTTGAAGGTAATGAAAGTGTTATCACCACTACTCATGCTCGTCGCATCTGGGTTTCCGTAGTAGACGTAGATGGTGTTGTCAATATCGTATTGAGTATTCTCGAGCCGCCTCACCCAAACTGTCACGTTGTCGGCAGTGTAATTTTCAATCCAATAGTTCAAGACTCCAGTTGTATCATTCTCTACAAATCTCAAGTCATCATAATCAGTTTGCATGTTTGGACTATAAGGGATAACAACTCTGATTTGATAGTTCTCTGGGTGGATTCCAGTTATCGTTATGAGTCTCCTGTTTGTCCAGCTCGTGTTCCACCACCCAGGATCCGCGCGCACCGGTTCGGGCGCGGTCGAGGCAAAAAGCGCGAAAAACACCGCCGCGCCTATCAAAAATAGAGCAATTGGCCTGCCCCATTCGGCAATTTTATTGCGCCGCGCGCGTTTCATGAAAATTTACTCCCCGTAACCAGTTCCGAATATCACTTTTTGACTACGCATGATCATCCACGCGATGATCCCAATCGTGATGATGATCGGGAGCAAATTCCACAACGTGGTTCGCGTGGTTTTCCCAACGCCCAGTGAATTATCTTCTGACATCATGTTGTCCGTGACACCTATTACCTCGTCCATTGGTCCTGTCAATACGTGCCATACCACAATTGTTATGAATATCGCCGCAACGCCCGCACAAAAAGTCCATGCGACCCCTCTCTGATCGTTTGACAACCGCCGCATCCCGAACCCGTTCAAGAATCGCTTCATCTTTTTCGCCTCCGTCGAGATTTTTTTGCTACCCTATTGAGCTTGGGCACCTTAAACATTTTTTTCGAGAATTTCAACCCGAGTGCTCGAATTGGGTTCTTATACTCGTAATAGAACGTGGGAACAGCGCGGATTGTAGGTCTTTTCTTTCGTGGTTTCCCCGTCCTTTTGGGCAACATCCATGCCATGGGGATGCTAAGGGGGGGAGGTGGGGGTTTTTTAGCCATGAGCGTTTGGACAGCGGCGGGCAAAGCGGGCTTGATCACTGGCGTTTGGGCGAGTGCGGGTGCCTGGGCGATGGCTGGCCCGATTGCTGGCCTAATCACTGGCACGGCTACTGGTTTGGGTATTAGCTTGGCGATTGGTCTGACCGCTGGTGCGATTAAGGGCTCGAGCTTTGGGTATGCAACTTCCCATATTTTCGGGCGGGCGGCCTCGAATGCGCGTTGGATGTTGATCGGTCGCAGTGCAACAAACGCGGCGGGCCTCACGGCGGCTACCGTTCCTACCCCCAATTCTGTTGCCGCTCGCGCGCTTACTTGCGCTGGGACTTGCTTCGGGACTTGGCGCACGATGATCTTCGCTGGTGGGATGGCCTCGATTTTCCCGACTTGGGCTGTTTTTTCCTGCGCTCTCTCGAAAGTCCGCATGAATGACTTCGCCCACTTCTCAGGTAGCTGTGCAGGTGGCTTGAACACTTGCGGTTTCCAAGGCTTCGGCTCACCTATGAGCGCGAACGGCCCGCGCGTGACGGTATCAATCCTTGCCGCCAGCATGCCAGGGGCGGGGGCTACTCCCCTGACCGCTTCACGTATATCGTAGATCGGCGCCCGCAATTCACTCAACATCAAGCGCGGCTCTCCCTTCACGAGCGCGCGGGGGGCGAACCGCTTGGCTCTAATCAGCTCACGGAGAGTCGGCTTCGCAATCCCCACCTCAAAAAACGTCTGCATTTTACGGGCTTCCGCAACGCCAGTCACTTTGATAGGCACGAGCTTACCGGCCGCCGCTCGCGTAAGCGTCTCTCCCGCTGTGGGAACCGCAAACACTCGCTCCGTCACCATGCGTCTGAATGGTTCTTCGCCGTATGGGACACGGTACGCAAACCCGCGTAAAGTGGGGGTCTTTATGCTTATCTCTTCCAAGGGCTTCCCTGTGAAATACGCAATGCGACGCGCCTCCGCGAGCGGGTCAAACACTGGGGCTTTTAGTTGTAAATATGTTGGCTGCGCGAACGTCGTGGTGGCCGTGAAGCGCGGACGAGCAAGTACCCCGACTTGTCGATAAACTGGTAGCCGCTCGCCTGTCAGAGTAAGCTGCTCGATGCGCGGCGATGGCATCCCCGCTGGCACGCGCTTCACTTTGAGCGCAATTAGTTTCGGTCTCCAAATATCGGTCTCTATCGTCTTTGTAATTAATCTCGCCGCGTCTCCCTCTGGCACCTTAGCCCAGTATCCGTACTCTAACGTTCCGCGTTTAACTGCCGCCATACCCCCCGGTCCCCGGATGATTGCGGCCTTGACCCCTGCCTTTGTAAGGGGAGCCATATAAATCTCTGTGATAATAGGCGTTGGTTTTCGTGTTAACCATTGATAGGGCTCATAGTATGGCGCAATTAACCCCGCCTCACGATAGGTGATCTGCATGGGCGGGCGCCACATTACTTCCTTTTTAAGAGGAATTCCACGCATGGCCTTCTCCACTGGCGGCATCACCGCGCGCTCTCCCGGGAACACATAGGTACGCGGAACGCCGACAACAGCCTCCATGTAACCCACCTTCCTCGCTGTGAATTGCAGTTGCTTTTCCGCTGCCCATACTTCTCTCATGCCGATCTTTTGCGCCATGTAATCGAGGGGCTTCATTGCTGCCCTATGTATCAGAGCCCCCGTTTTCGCCATGCCCTTCGCCGTCAGTACCATCGCTTTTTTTGCGACAGGAAATGCCCCTGCAAAAAATGCTATTTGCCCAGCTAAGGCGGCCGCTCCCCCGGGCGCACCGACTGGGGGGTGCTCAACTACGGTTCTTCCATATTCGATGGGTTGACGAACACGATAGCCGCCAAGCTCCGCAAGGGCAGCAACAGGTCGCTCGGCACCCGCCACAAAACCCCCTGTGAATTCGCCGATGGGGCCCGGTAGCATTTCGCGTACCTTGTACCAAGCACGCTCTCCGTGCAAAAGATATTCGGCACCGCGCGCCTCCGCCTCTTCAAAGACCCTCTCCGTTGGCGATATCTCCATCATGGCCGGGTATCCCATTTCTCTGCGCCTGGGGTGCGGGACTCTGGGAGGTACATAGTACGCTGCGTGCTCGCCAAATCCGACAAGCGACGCGCGTAGTTGTTCTGGCGTGACCTCAATTTTTTCAATGAATTTTGCAACCATTTTACTTGGCAATCCCAATTCCTCCCTTGCGTACCTCTCCTCTTCCCGCATCCGTATGTCCAAACGAATTTTTTCAGTTTCAATTTGTCGTTGTCGTTCTCCCATTGTTGCAGGTATAGTCATGGTGAGATTGGGGATAGTCCACTTTATTGATTCTTCAAGTTCCCGCGGCATGCGGACGGATTCAATAGGAACGCGGACGGGTTGCGGCCGTAATGCTTCTTGGCGCTTCCTCTCGTATTGCTCCACGTACTCCTCATATTGCTTGGTAGCCTTCTCGTACCGCGCGACCTCGACATTGTAGGTTTCAACTTCGCGTCTAAACTCTTCGAGTTTTTCAGGCTCCTTGAGATAATAATCGTCGGCTTCCTTTTTTTCCAGATGCGTGCGTATCCGCTCAAGTGATGTGCCCCATTTTTCTAGCCGCTCACCGTGTGCTTTCAGTTCATCGTACGTCGGTTCTTTTTTCACTTGCGGAAACGCTTCTGGCGGTGGGGACGGCTCTATCCCTGTCTCGGCCGCCACGCGCACCATCTCGCCTCGTGCAAGTTCTTCTTGGCGGGATATGTAAATCCGTAGCGCCTCGATTTCCCTTATCAATCTGGCTCGCTCCGCCGCTATCGCTTCGAGCGGCGGTAGCCCTGGCACCCCACCCCTTGCGGCGGTCTCCATTTTCGCAAGCATGACAAGGCGTCGCTCCCTATCCTTCAATGCAGCTTCCATTCATCCATCCTTCTCAACCAAAATGACGTACACCCTGCCCGCTCTATCGACTGCTACCTTTTTCATGCGTTAAACCCGTTAAAACGACTAATTTTCCTTTTTTTTATAGGTTAGAATTTAATTCTTTTGCCACAGGCTGGGCACTTAAACGTGCCATCGAAGCCCCGCCTGCCTACGCGCCACATCCGTTCCCCGCACTCTTTACATTGCGGCGGGTGCAGCTCCTTTCGTTGCATGCTGGATTTCAATGTCCGCACCTTAAAATTGCCTACCTCGATTTTTATGAACTCGCTCTCGGGAAACATATAATCGAGGCGACGGGGACACACGACATGCCACCGTTCAGGGTTGCCATCGCGCCAAATTAGGTGGTTATGGTTTGCCGCCATATTCTCGTCCGTCGGCAAGAGCGCCCCGCATACAGGGCAGCGCACCTTGCCGTACTCGAGCACCATCGTTGTTGTCTCGCCCATTACAACCACATCCCCACCTCCAGCATGGTCAATATCACCGCCGTCCCGAACGCCCATATAGACCCCATCCGTGCGTTTTCCTGCTCGCTAGCGCTAAACATCCGCGACTTGCTTGCCCGACCGAGGAGTACAGCAGCGATTAAGAAAAGGAATGTAAACACATCGGCTCACTTTATCTCGAGTTTGGCAATGCGCTGATCCAGCATACCGATGTTCTCCACGAGCACTTCGATGCTACGCTGCGCCACTCCAAGCGGGTATGCTGCGTCGAGCTGGTTCTGCAACGTGCCAATCTGCGCCTCTATGTACTGCACGACGCCGAGGAGGTGGCCCGCTGCGTCCTTCTGCCACGCTTCGCGCCATTCCTTTTCGGCGAGCGCCCTCGCTTCTTCGTTTTTCTTCTCCCATTCTTTCCACTGCTCCGCCAACTTCTCGTACTTTTTTTCTTCAGCCATACAATTCCTCCTTTTTCTGTTTTACCCACGCACCAGCGAGAATCCTAAAGATGAACAGACCACAAAGAAGACCCAATGTCAATCTCACGTATTGTTCCTCCCAAAAAATCGCTATCACGAGCGCGCCGCTCCAGCCCAGCAACCTAGCGATTTGTCTCGTAAGCGTTTTCATATCCACCACAACGCGAAAATTGCCACGTTATAGCCCGAATGCGTCAGAACTGCGCTCGGAAGGCCTTGCGCAATGTAGCACCACCCGAACACTAGCCCAGCGAAGAATGGCGAGATGAACGCGAGCGGGTACGCCCCAGGGTGGATAACATGAAACATGCCGAAAAGCGCCGATGAAAGCAAAATTCCCACAATCGGGCCTTTTTTCTCTTTGAACAGTCTCAACAAACATCCTCGGAAAAGCCATTCCTCCAAAATGGGCATGCTCGCCACGACCAATAAAAGCAACACGGGGGCGAACTTGTAGATGACCACTTGCGGATGTGATTCATCTATGACTTGCCCAGCTTGGAACGAAAGCGCGTCTAGCGAGGGGAACATTACCAGTGAAATCGCCAGACCGAACGCCGATACGAGTGCAATTTTTTTTAGCGTTTGTCTGTCAGGGCGTCCCCACATGCGCGGATTCAGGATGCCTAGGTTGAAGTACTTCGGGAAGCGCATGAACACCAGCAGGACGCCGAGGGCCGCCAAGAGCTTTAGCAACAGATCAATCATCTGTCGCTCACCTGCCTCCAGTCATTTTTGATTTTTTTCGATACTCGTTTGGTAACTTCGGTAGAAATTAGATACAAGATAAATTGGTTCAGCGCTAATTTTGAAAAGTGTTTTTTGCCCTTGACGATTCGACCTTCTCCATTAATGATTATTTGTTTCTTCATCGCCGTGCCTCCTTGGTTAATCGGGAGGACTTGTTCAGATTTCTGTATGGGTGCTTTTAACCCATCATTCAGATTTTTGTATAACACATTAGGTGTCATCTCAACCGCCCCTCCGAACGAGCTGGAAACACATCTGCCCCTCGTCACCATACGGAACAACCATCATATCGCCCCGTTTCAGCATCTCCTCAATCACGGCGGCTACCTTGGGTAATTCATCGTCTTTGAACAGGCGGGCGTACTCGGAGGGCTTGAAGGGGTTGACGCCGAATGCTTCCCAGAGCTTTACTTGGATGTCCGAGACGGTAGCGTGAGTAGCGTGAGTAGCATCGGGGTTTGGTAGCGTGTTAGCGTTAGTAGCGTGAGTAGTAGATGGTATCGCCCCCTTGACCACTTCCATGAAGGTGTCAAGGTTGGTTATTTGGATACCTTTTGCTACGTTCGCTACAAACGCTTCCAACGCTACTTCACCAGGGACGTATTTTTTGATGAGATAAACAATCCTTAATAACTGCTCCTTTTCCCAAACGATGGCTTTAACGACGCGCTCTTTGCCCGACTCGTCCTTAAACTTCGTATTTCTCGTAGTTATCCCGAGCGCCCGCAGATATTTTCCTATCGTTCTTGCGTCTGGGGGCTTTTCCCATCCTTGATCATCAACGATTTGCTTGGCAATATCCCCAGCAGCGATGATTCCATGCTCCGCTATGCCAAGCTCGTATATAGCGTTCACCACCAGCCCCTCATAAGTCCCAGCACGTTGCTCCTTGAGGTCGCGCTGGTATTCCTCCAAAAACTTCACAAACCGATTGAAAAGCTCCTCATCATCGGCAAAAAGCGTCGAAAACGTTATGGTGGCTTGGATGAGGCGGCGCTCCAGTTTCCCGATGAGCTTTGGGAATACCTCCTCGATTGTTGCCTCCCTTATCTTTTCCCAGTGCTTGAACCTGAACATCAGGAGCTTGTTCCGCAACCGCAGCTCCTCCTTTCTGAACGTCGAGGTCAGCACAGGCGGGATTTCATCGCGGTGCGTTTCTTGCATCACCTCGGTCAAGCACCTGCTTTCGAGCGCGGGGTCGTCGAACGGCTTGCGGGTGGCTATGATTTTCGGGCCGAACCCGTCGTAGTAAATTAGCTCCTTCTGCTTGTCTTGGTGGGCCTTGATGACAGCTCGGCTTTTCTCGAACCCCTCGTTCAGAATCCGCACAATATCTTGACGCTCATCCGACTTCTCCCAATCCGCCTCGTTTAACGCAAGTGTGCCGCCCCAAAGCTCGATGAGACGCGATACTGCGGCCGCGCTCGTAGCCCCGCTCGCGTTCATAAGCCGATAGCAAATCCCCCCGATGACATCCAAAAACCTCGATTTTCCCGTCCCCCAATCACCCATGGCCCGAAGATATGCGATTGTGCTCACGCGGTCGTAAACCCATGAAAGCAGGACGTACCAAGCGGCGACCTCCAGAAATTCTTGACGCACATCGAGGTATTTGCGACAAAACTGCTTTATCTCCTCGATTAACTCCTCGACACTCCCGAACTCCTCGGCGCAGGTCGGCAGCTTGATTATCCCCTTCGGCACGCCGTCATCCATGCGGGGAACGTAGATTCTATTCTTGTTCTGAAATTGGCTGACATATTGAACCTTCTCCCCGTCCCAGACAGCGAAGCGCGCGCCGTTTTCGGGATCGTAAATCTCCTCGCCCAGAATCGGCTTGCATCCCCTTATCACGAAGTTTGGCACCTCGACGACTGGTTGCTCGGACTGCTCTGGTTGTCTCATTTGATTAGCCTCATGTTCAACTCGCCAATGTTGAAACCATAAACCGAAAACTTCACGGCTTCGTTCAAGAATCGTCGCCGTGTTTCGTTGTCCCATTCCCAGTACGGCTTTCGGGATCGCCACTTGATTCTCTGTCGTCGTCCGTCAAACGGATAGCGCGAATAAAGGAGCGTCAACCATATTTCCCCCCTGCGGATGCATGCAAATCCCCAGTCCCCGTCGCTAAGGTCAATCGGGTTCTTGACGTAGGTAACGTAACTCGGCAAATTCTCGCTCATTATTGGCTCGCTCATCTCCCGTTCCCCTCCGCCATCTTCTTCCGCATGACCTCCCACGCCTCGTCCGGCGGCAGCCCGAGCATCCTAGCCGCCGCGTACTCCTCTACCCACTTCGGAGGGCCGCTTGGCGCACGGCAGTTAGCGTCCGCCTGCATCTCGGCCCATTTTTTCGGCGGCAGCTTATCTGGCCCGTCTGCGGTCAGCGCGATTACCCAGCCCATCAACGAACCTCCATTTTAGATTCTGCTGGAACGAGCATGAGCGGGGTCGAACATCTGGGGCAGTGACCAATACCGTTCGATCTTGATCCACTGCTCCTCATCGTTAGCCGCATTATATGGCCCAAGCGAGAACGAATTACAGATGCCTTGTTTTTCAACCATCCCTGATCACATCTCCCCTCTCCACTCGCGCGTCGCTCCTATGAGATTGGCTTCAACACGAACTCTATTTTCTTAAAAATCCCGCCAGTCTTGATGCTCTGCTTGCCGATGAACTTCAGCCCAACGGTGTCTCCAACCATTACCTTCGCAAACAACTCCTCAAGCGCCTTCGACTTCCATACCGTCCACAGTTTTCCGTTCTCGTCTTTGACCACGATGAGCTGGTTTTTCTTGTCGCTGCCGTCCTTGTTTTTTCCAACAATCGGCTCATCTATTTTCAGAACCTCTCCAATTAATCGGTCTCCTAGCTCTGGCGTCCACTTTTCCCCGCGCAGGGTTTGGTATTCAAGCTTCTTCTCGATTTCTTCATATTTTCCCATCTCCATCCCTCCCGTTTTATTTTTGATAATCACGGGGGCAAGGGCCGAAGCCGATACGGGTCGCCCCGCGAAGTCGGCAACCGCGCCTGAATTCCCGAGCCCTCGCCCCGTGACCGCGAATTTGGAAGTATCGTCAAGCAGCTCGGATGCTGGCACGAACTCCTTGAACCCCTCCTCGACGAACTCGCATGATGAGCAGTACACGATTCCAGCCTTGCGCGAGAGCTTCAGCCTTGACGAGCACTCGGGACAGAGGCGATCCTTCATGTATTCATCTCGCATCAGCGCCGCCCCCTCCCTCTTTAATCGGGAAATTATGAGCGTAGAGTGGAGCGTGTTTAGCGCACCAGCGTCCGCACCATTCAAATTTGACTTTGCGATAACATCTACGACTTTGGCATCTATCGTATGCTTTCATAGCCCCTCACCGCCCCCTCCATCGCTTGAAAAATCGCAGACAAGTCGGTTCAAAAGTCGAAATACAACTTCGCCCTTTCTTGTAAGCGCGATGTGCAATCTGAAAGGCCATAGCTTATCTTTTAAAATTTTCACGAGCCCGAGATGGTTCAATTCCTTTAACCTTTTCTCAATCGTGACGAAAGAACCGCCCGTGACCTCCGCCAATTCCGAGAAAGTGAGCGAACCGAGATGTTTTAATGTGAATATTATTTCTCTGCTTTTCGGCCTTTCCCACCATTCTCCAATCACCATTTTCGTCGCTCTCCGATTTTAAATTTTTATCAATTTGGCCGCCTTCCACTTTCGTCGTAGAAACGCAAGTTCGCTAACACGAAGCCGACACAAGCCGCAAAGTCCGTCGCTTCCATCGCATCTAAAAATTTTACATCTTTTACAAATTGTCATCATTCACCCCTCCTTTTCGTTTCTCGATAATCCCGAGGGGCGGGGTTGTGGAGGTAATCTGGATGCAACCTAGGGGTTGGACGCGGGGGAGGGGGGTTTTCGCGGTTCCTATTTCGTTTCCCATAACTCGATTCACGCTCCATAAAACTCGTTATGGCGCTCGTGATTGGAACTCGGAATTTAAAATTTTTTCAGGCAAGCAAGCCATCCTCCTTGAGCTTCTTTCGTAGACAATCCCTTATAAATTCAGCGGGACTGGAGTAAGGGCCATGAGGTTTAACTTGCTTGTCTATCACACGAGCCATGTCAATTGGAACACGAACGCCATACAACTTTTCTTCAGGCTTTTTAGCAACAGGCAACTCGACACGCTCCTATCCGAAAGATATAGGCAGGGGGTATATAAATCTTCTGTATCAGCAGTTATCAACCGTTATCTTTATAAAGCTACGTTTCCACTGGAGAATTGGAGGTCATGACCGATGGAGGCGGCGACTCTAACTTGCGCTTGGCCGTTGGCAAGAGTTGACTTCAAACCAACCACCGAACGATTTATCGACTCCCTCCTCGACTACTCCCCCCACACCGTCTCGAACTACTCTCGCGGACTACGGCGCTTCTCCGAGTTGCTACCATGTGATATTGAATTTGCTACCCTAGACGAACTTCGTCAAGCAGTTTCGATAATGAAGACCTGCTTCAAGCCGTCGTCGCTGCATTCTTATTGCGCCGCGTTGAGACAGTACTTACGGTTCGTCGGCAGAGGCGAGGACGCGGATCAGCTCCCCAGCTTTTCATGCATTTGGACCCCGCCCGAGCCGCCCACGCCCGAGCAGCTCGATGAAGTTTTGGATCAGGCCACCCTTACTGAAAAGGCGCTGATATTGACGTTTTACTCGACAGGCGCTAGATCCGCCGAATTGCTCGGAGACCGTAGCGTCGGCAAGCCGCCCGTAATGCTGGAGGATATCGACTGGGGCGAGGGCCGAATAAAGATCATCGGGAAAGGTGGCTGTGTTGATTATCTGATTTTTTGGCTGAGGCGCGATGAAGTGATTTCGACGCTCAATAAATGGTTGAACGGCAGAACTTTAGGTCCTCTTTTTCCGTTCTGTGACAGATTGGTTAGGAGGTACGTCACTAGGGCAGGGGCGCGGGTCGGCATCAAGTTATATCCCCATCTGTTCCGCCACGCCTGCGCCACCTCGCTACTAAGGCAAGGAGCCGACTCCATGCTTGTCGGGTCCCACCTCCGGCACGCTAGGCCCGAAACAACAAGGCGCTACCTCACCGTCACGAAGCAGGATTTAATAGCCCGCGCGAGGGAGAGGGAGTGGAGGTAAGATGTGGAACGAATTGAAAGGGGTAGGCGGGTTCTTATTCTTTATCGGTTGTATTTTGACTTGGGTGGCCTTCTTAGTCCCCCGTATCAACCCGATGTGGATTTCCAATCCTCAACAGCTTTGGCAAATAGGGGTTCTCCTCATTGGTGTCGGGATTGCCACTTTTGTTATAGCTTGGATTCTCGGTGCGGTTAGCGGGATTCGTTTTAGACATAGGGGTATCCAAAGCGGAACAACGAAACTAATTGCCAAACTCATTGTCATGGGGGCTGTTCTGACGGCAGTTGCTTGGGGGTTGATTACTTATGGACCAAGTATTGTTAATCGACTTCGTTATGGAACGTCTGATGTTGAAAATATGGTTTCGATCAAAGAACTTGCTTTGTACCCAGAGCGATATGAAAATCAACAGGTCACGATAATCGGTAAATATTGGATGGGGATTATGGATGATGAGGGGCATTACATATCGTTGACTAACATGCCACGGAATTTCATACCCACTGCGGAAGCGAGATACAGAGTTATTGGAAAGGTTGTCCGCCGCACGTGGGAAAATGCCTATTATCTAGAAGTTATTGATATAACTAAAATCTAGATGAATGTAGCTAGCCCCACATCGAATCGAGCGCGCTTCTAGGTCTTCTGCGCTTTGATGATTTTACTTTTTCAACCCACCGAATATCCCGCAGCCCATTTTATCTCCCTAAAAGCTCTTTCATCGGATCGTACTGCCTCTTTTTATTTCTCCGCTGCACGGGTTGTGGTCGTGATGTCCCGAGAATATCCGCGAATGGGTCTCGCTGCGGCCTCGCTTGTCCGCCCCCGCCGAAAAGCCCAAAATCTGGCGCCCTCATAGGCGGCCCCCTGATTTCCCTCTCGCCGAGCCCTGCGAGTCCGGTGCCAATCCTCGTCATAAAACCTCTGGGCGGCGGGGCCCTTTTGCGTGCCGTCTCGATTTTTCGCCTCAGCTTGGCGACTTCGGCCTGTTTCTCGATTACCGGCAGTTCGGCCCTCAGCTCCGCCGCCTCGCGCTCTGCCGTTGCGATGTCCCGCGCACGCTTAGTTACCCTGCGTTGTTCCAGCCGCTCTCGCCACCTCCGCAGGCGCGCGCCGTTGAGCTTGATCATCTTAACAACCACATAAAAACAGAAAATTTTCTTTTTTATATAGGTTTAAAAATCAAGTTGCGTCGGCGTATTTTTCGATTTGCTTCTCGGATCGGGAGAGGTAGCGGCCAGCAGGTCTCAAGTCCGACCACCCGGCCCAAGTCATGAGTTCGGGGCCAGAGGCGCCCTTTTCAGCGAGCATGGATATTTTTGTGTGGCGGAAGAAATGGGGGAACGTGTTGGGGTTTAGCGCCTTGATGATCGCCCAAGCGTGCTGGCGCGTGATTTTGAATATCCTGACATCTGGTTCTGAAAAGTTGTTCACCCACTTGACGAAATCCCCCATGAATGGCAAGCTCATGTCGAGCGGAATCCGGTGGCGCGGGATGAGCGGATTGGTCACGGGTACGTACACGTTGTCCTTTATCCGTTTTCTTTTCCGTTTCTGTATCAAGAAGCTGATTATTATTCGGTTCGGTCTTGATGGGTCAACTATAACGTCCTTCCGCGTCAATTTTAAAATCTCCGAGATGCGCTGGCCAGTTAAAAAAAGCACAGACACTAGGGCCTTGTCGCGTTGGCATTTGGCTCTCGCTACCATATTCGCTACTTCTGCGATTGTCATCGGGTCACGCGGCGCTATTTTGATTATCGGCACCGCCGTTGCCTCCTTTTGCCAATATATAAGGAGAGGGAGTCTTTTCTTTATTTGTTTCTAAGATATCTTCAACTTGTAGAACGTTGTCGTTTTCAACCGTTTTTGCCAAATGCGACATAGTAGCAGGTTTGTCAGCTTTTGCTATTGAGGGTAGGGAAATCGCCAGTATTGGTGTCTTGGTGCGGGGCCTTCCAAGAACGACTGGCTCCGCCGCGATGGTATTCGGCGTCGGGATGGCAATCTCATCAAGGCCCTCCACCACTAGGTCGTCCTCCACCTCGTATGACGGGAATGTTCGGGCGGGGTTGTCCCACTTACCAGCGGTGGCTAGCCTGAACTCCCCAAGCTTGAGAGCGTCGATACAAGCTTGGTTGACCCTCGTATCATAGATTGCTTTCGCCCCTGGGAGGAAGGCGAAGTACTTTATCAGTTTGATGAATTGCCAGTGGATGAGCGATTTGTTGTGGGTACCAGCGTAAATGGACACCCGCCGCTTCCTTTGGCGGCCCATTGCGTCCACCACGACTTGTATCTTTTTGAGGAAATCCCCCCCACCGTATTGCCATATAAGCCGCTCCAACTCGTCCGTGAACACGCTGAACCATCGGAATTTGGGTGCTTTGATGAGATGGATTATGAAATCGACGTAGCCCTCGCGGGTTGGGAAGTACACCACGTTCAGCATCATCGGGTCCGACAACTCAATCAACTCGTCAAAATTGTCAAAGGGAATCGTGAGGACATCGATTTCATTCCCGTTCATGTAAAATTTAAGCCTCTTGTAAAGGTCCCTGTGGACAAAAATCCGCTTTTTGGCGATGTAATCAGGCAGCCTGCGCCACTGGCAATCTGGGTCATCAATCCAAAAGAGCAGTTCGTCAGCGATTAACCTTTCCTTGTCGGTGATATCCGGTTTCTTTTTTAATTCCCGCTTGTCCTCCAACTTGCGCCGCGCGATGTGGATCAACAAGGCCGTCTTGCCGCTCCCCACCTGCCCCAATCCCAACACGGATACTCCCCCCATCGCTGGGTTGCGCTTGATTATGTGGGGCCAGAGGTTCACGCGCTTACCGCCCAACAAAACGCTCATCAGACCGCCTCCGCGTCGGGCCGGTCGTACGGAATCCGTTCCACGCTCATTTGGCTGGCCCGCTCGAGCGCGAGGGGAAAAGTGAGTAGGACCAAAGACCTAGCGTGGAGCCAAAACTGCCCTATGGGGATTGCCTTGTCGCCGCACACGATTGATTGCTTGTCGAAAAATACCAAGAAACGCATGAATCCCTCCGCGTCCCTCACGGGAATCTTGGAATCGACTGGCTCAAAGATAAATTCCTTCGCGCCATCGAAATTGAGGGATATCTTTGTCCCAAGCCCCAACGTTGACCTAGCAAGCAATTGTAGAAAGGGGAGACGTTCGTTCAAATCGAGCGGACGATTTTCGTTTATCAAATGGTCTATCCTTGATATTAGCTTGGTTTGGTTAAGTAGTACATCCTCGAAGGTAGCCCGGAATGCCCTGCCCTGCATCCCTATCAACCCTCATCTTCTTCACGAGGGGCCGATAATACCTCTGGCGGTGGTTTCTCTTCGAGCCTCCCAGTTATGGCTAGGACGGCCTCCTTCCTCGAGCGCCTGTCAAATGAAAGCATTACTGTACCGAACATGTCCGCAAACTTGGCCGCTGGGCTTACCCCCAACTCAGCCATGAGGCGGTGGTAGAGTTGCGCCTGCACCACTGCGGCGGTCGGTAGGTCGGTCTTGGCATCTATGTTCCCCTTGTCCGCATCCGCTAGGAACTCTGTGAGCTTGCGCTTCGGGTCGTCAGGCACTATACCATCCCCCTCGCCCGCGCGACGATTTGCGGGAGTAACATGAACAAGACCACGAGCACCACGATGATTACAGTGCC
>DYFS01000020.1 GCA_020725055.1 Candidatus Hadarchaeum sp.
GGGATGGGGCGAAGCAACAAGCCGATAACATTTGCTCGGGCAACGAAAATGATTGGGGGGTTATCCAATGGGCATTGGACAATCTTCCAATAGGGGGTGGGAAGGTATTCCTGTTTGATGGCACATACTTTATCGCGCCGCCTGGCATAGATAGTGGAATCGAGATACGTAAAGATAACGTAACCTTCGCGGGCGAATCGAGAGACGGGACGATAATAAAAAACATTAAGACAGTTGGGTCGCTTAGAAAGATAATAGGAACATCGGGATTTGGGGTAGAATTAGTTAGAAATACGTTGATTGAAAACTTTACTTTAATTTCGGGTGGGTTTGAAGTTGGCGATGAATCACACGGTTTTTGGAATCATTTTACTGGGCAACAAAATTTGGTGATACGTAACTTGCGGATAGTTAATGTCCCCGCCATCGGCATTTACTTTGAAACTGCTGGCTCGATTGTAGAAAACGTTTGGGTGGTGAACAACTTGATAGAGAATACGGGCAACGGAGGGATAGCGGTCGCGTATCATCACGGAGGTAGATTCAATAGGGCCTATATATCGAATAACACAATCATCAAGGGCGGAATGACGAACCCAATGTACCTATGGCCGGGGTATGGCATAGGTTTTTGGAACGTTGAAAACTCGATGATAGTCAACAACGTGATCGATAGACCCGGAGGGTGTGGTATATTATTACTTGCAGGGGGGTTCTCGATGGGACCCCCCTATACCACTGAAAATATCTTGATTCGGGGAAACAAAATACTGAATGCTGGATTCGTGACGCAATTTGGGCCCGAGTGGGCTCAGATAGAGGAGAACAAATACTCTGCCATTTCTTTAGATGGAATGCAAGGGGGAATTTCGGGACGTGTAAAAAACATTACTATCAGGGGCAATTACATCGACGATTATATATTTGAGAATATGCAGTATGGAGTTAAATTTGTCACGCTCATCGAAAACGTCCTTGTAGAAAACAATAACTTCATAGGGGTCGTTGAGCCAGTGTGGGTCCAATATCCCAACACACCTTGGGGTGCCTTCAACATAATCATCGAAAATAACATCGGAATTTGGGAGAACACTGCATTGTTGACGAAATCGTCCCCCGTGACTACATATTCCGAAAATTTGACCAGCCTATCGAACAGCTACTACTACGAGTACCGAGCCGTGACGAGACTAGTTGACACCAAGCAAATGGGAAAAATCTTGCCCGATAGGATTAAGTTTGCATCGATGACATACGATGGTTACATAGAAAATAGCGGGACCTTTTACGATAACGTTTGGAACGCGATAACAGGTATCGTGAAAGACAATGAGAATATTATCCCAGTCGGACAAAAGAAAGTGGGCGGACAATATACCATCTACCGCGCCTACCTCTGTTTCGATACTTCCAGCATACCAGCAAAGGCGAAAATTACATCTGCGATTGTTGCTCTTAAAGGGGCATTGGATAACTCGGTCATAGATTTCCACATAGTTTTACAAAATGGACAACCGACCCGTCCATCAATACCGCTATCGAGTACGGATTATAACCGCACACATTACATTGGCGACGGTGGACAGTTTTGGACCGGCGGATATACACTCGGAGCAATAAATGACCTATTTCTAAATGAAAATGCCCTAGGCTGGATAAACAAGGACAACATGACCAAGTTCTGTCTGCGCTCGTCGAGGGATATAGAAGGCATAACCCCAGACGGTGACGAGTATGTTGCCTTTTACGCCGCAGAATTTGGAACCTCTGAGCTTTACGTATCATACTTCTTAGATGAATCTCCACCCCCAATCCCAATACTTTTAGAACCACCTCATGAAGCAAAGGTTGAACTCAATCCCACACTCCGATGGACATCGGTTACGGATGAAAGTCCGCCAGTGACATATCGCCTACAAGTGGATAACGACGTGGGTTTCTTCTCTCCCGAAATAGATGTGGACAACCTGCTGGATAATTTCTTCGTCGCGGAGAACCTTCAATATTTTCAGGTTTATAAGTGGAGAGTAAGAGCAAGGGACAATGTGGGGAACGTAAGCAATTGGTCCTCGACTTACACTTTTGTGACTACGCCGATACCCGTTTTGGTTTCCCCTGAGAACAATACGCTAAGTAGCAACCTCGTTCAAACTTTCAAATGGACAAAGCCTCATATTAATACCACCGTTTACCACCTTCAAATAGACAATGAGCCCTCATTCATGTCGCCTTTCATGTTTGAAAAGATTGATATCGCGGACAACGTCTATACTTTTACATTAGCAACGGACGGCACTTTTTATTGGCGCGTCAGGGCATATACCCTCGAGTGGTGGGGTGGGTGGCCCGATAATTTCAAACTCACAATAATTGTAAGCGTGCCACCGAAACCGACTCTGGTATACCCCGAGAACAACTCGACCTTGAATATAGCATCCGTCGCCTTCAGATGGGATAAAACTGGCGACAACCACACCTACCACTTCCAGCTCGATAATGAACAGTCCTTCTCTTCGCCCTACATCTACGAAAACGACAACCTAACGGATAACACCGTGACCTTCAACTTCACCGAGACTGGCGCCTACTACTGGAGGGTGAGGTCGAAGAATGTAGCCGGGTGGGGCCCGTGGGCCGACAACTTCACGATAAATATCATTGCGGTCGGAACTCCACCTACGAAGCCGATTTTAGTGTCACCGGAAAACAACTTCATTACCAAGGAAAATGTGGTCACGTTCACGTGGTTGGAGGCGGAGAATGCGGACCATTATAAATTGAAAATCGAAAGGCCGGGCGCTACATTGGTTATTTCTCCCATCCTTGGGTCTTCGTTCACCTTTTCCTTCGCTGATATGCCAGACAACAGATACTATTGGAAGGTTACGGCAGTGAATGCATACGGTGAGAACATCTCAGAAACGAGGGTAATGGTGATAGACAGGTTACCTCCGGGCATAGTAAATTTAAAGTATCCAACAAGAATTTGGATCAACGATAATACGCCCATGCTTACTTGGTATGCGGCGGTCGATAACCTGAGCGGAGTCGACTTTTACTACATCCAGTTGGACGACAATCTCAACTTTGGATCGCCCGAGAACGATTTTTCCACCCCCAACACCTACATTAATGTCCCCTATGAGCTTAGCGAGAGGACATGGTACTGGCGCGTAAGGGCAATTGACAAAGCGGGAAATGTGGGAGAGTACAACTTCAATTGGTTCAGAATAGACATTACGATTCCTTTAGCTCCCGCCCTTTTGGAGCCAGTGGACGGATTCTCGACTACCAACAGAAGGCCAATATTCAAATGGTCGGTAGTGACTGATTATAGCGGGGTAACTTATCGCCTGCAGATGGACAACGATTCGAATTTCTCATCTCCAGCCGTCAACGTTTTCGAATTGCCGGAAAATGTTTATGTCCCAGCTTGGGATCTCCCAAACGAGAACTATTATTGGAGGGTTCGTGCGGAGGATGGGGCCAGAAATATTGGTTCTTGGTCGGCAGTTTGGACGCTCGAAATTTATAGCGAGATCCCTCCGGAAAATCTCCAGATAGTTCCGCCTCCGGAATTTCTAGAGAAGGGAGAATTCCTATTCATGCATCCAGTCGCAGATAGCTTTGTAAGTGAAATTAATCCCGACATCAACTTCGGGGTATCGCATGTCCTTCACGTCGCGGGGGATACGGACGGGTGGGGGATGCCCCGCATGAGGACATGGACTTACCTGAAATACAAGGTGCCTGAAAACCTCAAAAACAACAAGTACAAAATCAAACAAGCGCGGTTGACAATGACCGTAAGCAGTTGCACAAACACCCCAGTTACATTAGTACACGTCGTTTCCCCAAACTGGGACGAGATGAAGATAACGTGGAACAACAAGCCAGTCTTGGGTGAGAACGTTTCCATCTTTTTTGTTAAAGAAGATGAGAATCTATCGCAATTCCAAATTGTTTACGCATCGTTGCCAGAGAACATTTTGGATTATCAGGATCAGGATGGCTTCATATCTCTCGCGCTTGTGCCATCGGAGTACAATTTGGTGAGAAGGGATATCGGCTTCTTTTCCAGGGAAGCGGGGACGTTCGGGACGATTGAAATAACGGCGATCTCGATAATAGTGCTGCAGAAATGGGCCGTTTCTGTTGGGGTATTGTTCGCGTTATTTTTAGTGTTGACGTACGTCGGGTTCAAAATTAGGAGGATAAACAACCTCTCAACGGGTGGCGAGGCGCTGATGGCTATGTTGTATGGGGTAGCGGTGTTGGTGATTGTGTATGGAGTGGCGATGTATCTACTTGCTTTATAGGGGCAATGGGGGAATGGAACCGAGAGCGAAGATGGGCTTTTACGCCCGTCTCCTCCTCTTACATGCAATTTTTTCCCATTCCCCCGCCCAAAAAGTGATACTATGGCTATGGATGTAGTCTGGTACATACTGCTTCCGATAATTTTCGGTGTGGTGGGGCTGGCCCTGCGCGAGGGGATATTCACATTCCTCGGCGGCGTGGCTGCAATATTCGCCGCACTCGAATTTGGAAGTCCGGGGAACCCGATTCCAGAGTGGATGCGCTGGATCTACCTCGGGCTGGGGATATACTTCGTGCTCACCGCAATATACGGTGAGGTAAAAATAAAGAGGTAAGGGATGTCGAATGGTAAAAATAGATTGGCCGAAGTACGGAAAATATGTCAGGATTCGGATCAAAAGCCCGAAGAGCTTTATATGGGGGAGCTTCAGGACGCATGATATAGGCCGCCTGGGGCACTCGAAGCGCATAGCCGGAAGGCTCAAACGAACGAGGAAATGGGCGACGCAGACATATTTAATACCAAAAAAGGAGTACGGTAGAACCAAGCAGGCTAAACGGTTGATGTCCCAAATCCGCGCGAGGCATTAAGATGAAGATACGCGCATATATGTTGTGCAGGGACCACAGATTGCGCAGGCGGACGCTCGGTCTGGATGATTCCAGCTTCATATTCGCGGGCGGACGGTACATGGTGGCCGGGGTGGAGGACGGGGAGTTGATGAACCGTCGGAGCGATTTCTACGAGCCATGCCTGATCTATTTGCAATCGAGCTCAGCGCCCCTAAAAACCGTGCGCTCGGTCAAATACGTGGCGGAGAGGGTATGGTGGAAGAGAACCCATGAGGGACTCAGCGGGGTGTCCGAGTTCAAGTTCCCGAAGTGGATAAAAAAGCTGGCGGACCCGAAGGTGGCTGTCTGGCTGACAATCGGATTGGTCCTGCTCTACAGCCTAATTACCGGAGGAGGGGTGCTATGAGCGAGATAGAAGAAAAGCTAAAAACGCTCGAGAAGGAACTGGATGACCTCAAGTCCAAGGCGAAGAAGTCGAAGCACGAAAAAAAAGAGAAGAAAAGGAGGATGGGGACCGCCCACATACTGAAGGACGGGGAACTGGTCGACGTGGAGTTCGACCCGACGCAGCCGAAGTTCTCTTTCGAGGGCTCCGAGTACGACGTTTTGCCGAAGGGGATATTCTACGAGAAGCCATGGCACGGCCTGACGATTTCCAAGCCGCACATCTTTTGGCATGAGCACAACCTGGATCCAATATCCTTCTCGCCGAATTTTTCATCAAACCCGGCATCGGAAAGCGGAAATGAAAAAGATGTCGAGCCGCCCACGCCGGAGGAACTTGACATCATGGCACGCGAGACCTCCACGAAGCGCGGCCTCACCAGCATATTCAGGCGGCCAGTCAACATCAGCCCGCGCCTGATGATGTTCGCGGTGGGCATCGCGGTCGTCGCCGTTGCGGTGATCTTTAAGTTGGGGGGGAACTGAAAATGGAAAATTTGGGCGAGTTGCCCGAGGGGATTTCGCAAAAGTTGCGGGATTTCGAGCTTTGGTTGCGGAGTGAGCGGTTGAACAAGGGTACTGTAAAAATGTACCTCGGCCGGGCACGCGATTTCATGCTGAAGATCGGCGAGCGCGAAGCTTACGACAGTCAAGATGTCCGTGCCTACCTAGCAAATTTTGAAAGTTATACGGGCAATTGGACCCGGTTCACTTACTACGCATTAAAGCGGTTGTTTGAAGCGTTTGATTGGAAGTGGGACTTGAAGCGTCCCCCCGCCGGAACTATGCATCCCAAGCGCCCGCGCCTTTCGGACGAGCAAATCAAACAAATGATAGCGGCCGCCATGAATGGGGTATTGGATGAGAATGAGGCGGGGGCGGTGGCAATAGCAACCACGTACGGTCCTAGGCGTATAGAGTTGATGAACCTCAAGCGCGAGGATGCGGACTTTCAAAATGGCATGATAACCATAAGGGCCATGAAGGGCGGGCGGGAGAGAATCCACTTGATCCCGTCAATGATAATGTCATTTGTTCAGCGCTTTGATTTCAAGCCCCGCAGTACGACCAGTTGGGACAACATTTTCGATAACATTATGCAGAAGTGTAACATCCCCAATGAAAAGGGGATGGGGTGGCATAGCATCCGGCGGGCGCTGAACACGGGGCTACGTAAGGTAATCGTGTATCGAAAGGAATTCCTACGTTGGAAGCTGGATGACATTGACATGATATACGATGGGACCTCATCTGAGGAGATAGACCACATCGTATTTGAGAACCATCCTTATTTGGAGGCGTGGAGATGAGGGGTATTTTATTTTTGTGTAAAAGTTCCCTTTTACCAACTCATTTCCAGCACAATCAATGGCATCGAAAAGGCAAAATCCTCGCTTCTTTCCAAAATCGGGGCATTTTAAGGGCTTTTTCTTACTTTTTCACTAAAAAAAAGAAACGGAGGAAAATCGATGGAATGGATTACGCTTAAAGAATTGCTTGAAAAGGATATAGCGCATGGCGGCAAATTAGTGGCGGCATTTGGCAAGCCAGGGAGCGGGAAGACAGGATTATTGCTGGGGATAGCCAATCGCCTTCGTTCTTATGAGATATGCATCTTTCGCGGCCTCCAAACCGGGCAAGAATTCCGGTTTCCCAGCGACGTAAAAATTTTGGCGTACCAATGCAATCCGAAATTTTATGACGGTAGGGGAGATCCGATAGACGTCGGGGTAAAACATGTGAACAATTTTAACGATGTCCTCATGCAGGCGGAACTTGATAAGCTCAATGTACTATACATGCCGTTTGAGAACGAGCGTAGATACTGGGTAGAGTTTGCCCGCTTTCTAGTGCATCGCCTTCCATTCGTTTATCCCAGTGCCTATGTTTCATTGTTCGTCGATGAGGTCGAAGATATCGTGCCCTTCCAAGAGCCGGGAGCGACGAGAGAGATGAAGCAGTTCGTGGCACAAATGAAGGAGTTCAGAAAGTGCTTAACAAGCATGTATTGCGCCACCCAACAATATTTCGATCTCGACTACCGCGCGCTGGGAAAGTTCCAGTATCGCATCTACTTGCAGGGGGCACGGGTGCCGATGAGAGAGAGGTTCAGTCAAGAACTCGTGGACGGGTTGTCGTTAGGGCAAGGAGTGATGACGGGAAGTTTTTTCGGCAAATTCGTATTCGGTGATTACCCGACGAAAAAAATCGTGGTGGTGAGATAAAATGGCAAAGGAAGGGCAAATAGAGAATCCGATTAGGTGGCTGACGAGGTTCCTGACGAAGTTCGACAAGGACAACCCCGACATTCAGTCCGATTTTAGCACCCCGGAGGTAATGAGGATGCAATTGTACCACCGCACAATAGGAGACAGGTTCAAGATAGCGGAGGCGCACAAATTCGCGGATCGGATCGCTGGCGTACTCTGGAGCAATAACAGAAAGTCGCGGGTCGAGGCGGTGGCAGGCCTTCAAAGTATGGGCGAGGAAAAAACGCCGATGCCAGTGGAGGAACTTGAAACTGTGGAAATAAGGCCACCGGAAATAGGGCTACGAAACCGCCATCGGGGTGAAAAACGATAATTACCGAGTGGACAACGACAATCTCCAAATGCCGAAAATCGCTATTGAGGCCCCGATTGCGATGAGCAACCAGCCATAAGGATTGAGTGAAAAATAGCCCGTTGGATATCGATATGTCGGAAGTCCGGGAATTTTTACCTCCTCATATGTAACTATCACTTTTTGACTAAGCCAAAATCCCGCAATCAAGATAATTACGCCGATGATTATGATTTTCACGCCTTTGAATTCCACTTCAGCCCTTCTCAACCTCTCACCTCCACTCCCTCGTCTGCGCGAGCGCTATTAAATCGCTTTTGGCGACGTGGGTATATCGCTCCGTCATCTCGAGCGACGAGTGCCTGAGCCAAGCCTGTACCACCCGCGTGCTCACACCCTGCATAATCAGGCTCGTGGCGCCCGCGTGGCGGAGCATGTGCGGATGGAGGCGAACCCCGACCCTAGCACCCGCCCGCCTTACCAACTTCCTAGCGCGCCACTGGTTGACGAAGATGTGGCCCGCCTGTTTCCCGGCGAGGTACTCGCGCAGCGCGTCCAAAGCCTCAGCGCGCCTTGGGAAAAACACTAGGCAATCGGGGCGCCCCCCCTTGCCGACGATCCTTATCCGCCCCCTCACCCAGTCTAGGTCGCTTACAATCGGGCGGCTGCCGTCGAAGCGCTTCCCGCACAGCTCGCCGACCCTTGCGCCCGTCGAGTAGAGCGTCAGGATTAACGCCCTTTCATTCGACCTTGCCTTTTCTAACACCCTGTCCAATTGCCCTTGCATAAGGTCGCATCTCGGGAGCCAGAAATGCCTGAAGTAGCTTATGCGCCCCGCGTCGTCGTTTCTGCCCAAAAAGTGCAGGTAGCCCTTCAGCGCAGCCCTTGCAACGTTGGAGCTGGAGGCGCTCCGCCCGGCATCGAACTCGCCTATCAACGCCAGAAGCTCGTCTACCGTCATCGCCTCGAGCGGCGTACGCACCCTATGCTCAAGCAAAGCCAGAATCTCGCGGTAAGTCGAAACGGTGCGGGGGCTTTTGTGGCAGATCGAACGAAGATAGCGGTTCATCGCGCTATCTTTCAGCCTCGGCCTCGCAATCGCCTCCATCCTCGACCCCATGTATTCTTAGTGAAAAAAAGGATTTAAGTCTTTCCTTTAAAGTAAACTAAACCGTAAACTTTATGTAGTCTTATTGTGTTTAAATGTTAAACGCGATGGTGAAAGATTGAAGGTTAAGGTAACCAAGCTAAAGTGCACCAAGTGTGGGCACGTTTGGGTTCCGGGAAGCGAGATCGTGCACATCTGCCCAATCTGTAAATGCGCCCTCTCGAAATACCCACCAAAAGTTTTAAAGTCATGAATCGAAAGAAAATTGGAGGCTTGAGGTGAACGTTGAAAAAATTTTAGGCGGCTCTGCCAACGAAAAAGCGTTTCGGCAGGCGAACTTATTATTAAATATTATTGAATGCTTCAGGCTTCCCGATCCCCTTCTGACTTTGTTTGATTTTATGTCCCGAAAGCGTGGCGGCGGGTTCTCGGCCTCGTTTTCAGCCTCCGAAGCCTTCTTTTCGGCGGTATCACCTCCAGCCGGCCGCCGCGCCGGGACAACGATGAGGTGACCTTCTTGGAGGACAAACCATGGGAGAGGGCGGAGGCCGAGGCTAAAAAGCCCACCCTCGCGAACCACATCGGGCCCAATGCACAATTGGAGGCCAAGCGGATCATAGATCTCAAGCGGGCGGTGAAGGTGAAGGGCGAGTTCTACCCAGCGAGGCAGTACAGGGTGCCGGACGAGGTATCGTGGAGCTTGGCGGACTGGTTCATAGAGAAAGGCATGGCCGAGGAGGTCGGGGTGGAAATGGTGGAAGTGGAGGAGAAGAGGCCCCCGAAAATTGAAAATATGGGAAAAGAGGCTAGACCAATTCCGCAAAAAACGGCGTTCAATAAGCTCCAAGAGATCGTCGGGAGCCACCTAGTCGAGATTTATTCCGATACGGGCAACGGGAAGTCTAGGCTCGTCCACCACATCGCGGTCGAGGCTGAAAGGAGCGGGAAGAAGGTGCTCTACCTCGATACGGAAAAATCCCTCCCGGTCGGATACGAGAAACAGCTCAGGAACTACGAGGTACATACAGCAAAGACCGCCCTCGACCTCCTAAAGCAACTGATCGATCGGATACGGAGGGCTAGGGACGAGGACTTCGACCTGATAATCGTGGACAGCATCGGGCTTCCGGTTCTGGCGGCCCTGCCGGAAATGTCGATGCGCGAGCGGGGGGATGCCTTCCAACTCATGGCCAACCTGCGCTTTCAGATGATGGGATTCGCATTCGAACGCGGGTTGACGATCGCTGTGAACCAGCCTGTGAGCGAGCTTTCGTACATCGGCGTCGGGGGGAAGGAACCCAAAGTTTCCGAGGGCGAACCCCTGCCTCCGTTCGGCGGTAAAAGCGAGTTCATACCGAAGTTGATTCTCAGATCCGAGGCCGTCAAAAAATCGCCGGGGCGGTCGGTCTTCAGGCTCGTGGTCTACAAGGCGAGGGACCAAGGGCAGGACTACGAGCTCGCCCGGTTCTCCATAGGGAAGGAGGGGGTCTCGATAGAATGGAAAGTCTGAGATACCCGTGCCAAGACGACATGAAAGTCCGTTACGGAGATATTAGATTGTGTTGGGGGTGAGGTGAGTGCGATGGGAAAGGACGAGTGCCCGAGCTGCGGTGCGAAGCTCAAGCACGTGCGCATGGCAGATGTATGGGACGAGAAAGGGAATCTGACAGTAGAGATTTCGGAGACTAGGATATGGAGGACTACTACCACCTATTGAAATAGGTGGCTTGCGCTCATGGTGAGAATCATGGTTGCGAACCAAAACTTGCCCACCGTCATGGCACGGGATGTGAAGCGTGGGGGCTGAACTATGGTCGAGTATCGCTACGGCACGGTAGGGATGGGCGGCAAGGAGATGGCCAAGGAACTCGGAATCAGCGAAGCGAGGGTAAAGAAAGCTGTGAGTGTGTGCGAAAAGAAAGGGTGGGTCTTTCAGGGGACGCACAAAAAATGGTTCCTCCAGCCGTACTACATGGATGAAATCCTAGATGAATGCCTGAAGGCTATGAAAAAGGCCAAGAAAAGAAGAGGAAAATAAAACGAATTGAGGTCGATGGAAATGGATAGATGGGAAATCAGATTTCTGCTCGGGAAAAGGGAGCTCGCGGCCAAGCTGGCGGAGTTCTTGGAGGCGCATCTAAACCCGGCCTACAGCAGGGAGGCGCGATTCGGCGAGGTGATCGTGGGGAACTGCCGGGACATAGACGAGGCCTGGCGGGTGGCGCTGATCAGGCACAACTCCGGGCTCAAGCCGAGGTTCGTGATAGAGGGGCGGGACGAGCGGGCGCTGCTGGCGGGATCGGCATGAGGGAGATTCCCATGGCTTCGCTAGGCAGGCTACACGTATTGTGGGCGAGGAACAACAAGGAAGACATCGACATCCAGATCGTGGTGGAGAGGCCGCAATATTGGAAGGACCAAGCGGCGGTCAGGATCATTTGCAGGCGGGCGGAGATTGAGGAATTCATAGGGCGGATCGAAACGGAGGTGGGGTTGAGCCGCCCGCCCGATCCGAGCGAGCTGACGGAAGAGATGAAGGGGCGGCTGGAGAACTACGCGCACGGGCGGGCGATGGGATTGAAGCCCAAGGAGGCATGGGAGCTGGCGGGGAGGGGCTGACATGAGGATCTCTAAGTCGAAGAGGTGGGACAGCATCGTCAGGTCCCGCGTTATCGTGGTGGAGTGCAAGGGACAGGCCAAGGCTTCGACGACGATGCCGTGGGGGAACCAAAAGCGCCCTTGGGGGGACTTCGACCGCGAGGTGGAGGAGCTTCTGGTGAGGGGAAGGCTCAAAGTCAAAGAGACGGGGGAGGTGGTTCCTTGAGTACTATCTCTACTATCCTTATCATACCTCCATTTCCACTGGAGAGAGTGTATAGGATGATATCAAATGATTTTTATGGATGGATATGTACGCGCGTAAAAATAATTTATGCACATCGCATCCTTTCCGCGTTTACGATTTTTATGGATTTTTATGTTCGTAAAAATAGGGGGGAACCCATTGGTGGGCGAACCTGAACCGTTGGGGAGGGGCAGGCCTAGGAAGAAGCGGAGGCCGGTCGATTTGCACTTGCGAGTCGAGGGGGAAATCGTGGAGTACGCAAGGTCGCTCGGGATGAACCTGAGCGAGGAATTCGAGGCCTTTTTGTCGTACCGGCTGGGAGTGAACTCGCCAGCGGATGAGATTAGGGCGGAGATAGCGAGGTGCGAGGCGAAACTCTCGGCGCTGAGGGCCAACTTGGAGAGGGCAGAGGCGCCAGGGAGGGCGAAACCGGAGATGGAGTATTGGCGCAGGATCTATGGGGACCTCGGCAAGGGCGCGTGGAGCGAGCCGCAACGCAAGAGGTGGATCGACCGGGTGGCCAAGATGCTGAAAATAGAGCCCAAGGAGCTGGAAAAGGAGCTGGAGGCTAAATAATGAGAAAATCAAAGATGTTCCACCTCGACCAGACTAAACCGATAAAGCGTTGGAACCCCGGCAGGGGATGTACGCATCACTGCTGCTTTTGTCAGCTAGCTTGCGACGGGTGCTGTGCATAAAAAAAGGAGGGATAAAAAATGGGATGGATAATTGAAAGTGAACCGGAAGTGTGACAGGAAGTATTGGTCTGTGTGGGGCTGGCACCTCAAAGAAAAACCCATGATGAAGCTTAAAAATCACGGTATCGATGCCGTTCTCACCGGTATCCGGGCGATGGAAGCTCATATCCGGATGTTGAGAATAGGGTGGAGCGGTCAATTTTACTATGCCAAGAAGTACGGATGTTGGAAGTACCACCCAATTGTTTTTTGGACCACAAGTCAGCTGAATTCACATATTGCGGATCACCAGATTCCTCTAAGCGATCTGTACATCAAAAAAGGCGTTGCGAGAAGCGGGTGCTGGCCATGCACTGCGTTCAAGGGATGGCAAGAGCAACTCGCTCATGTAAACCCAAGGCTCTACAAATTCCTGATCGAAAAGATAGGCGAGCAGGGCGCTTTAAACCATTTCTACAAGACAAGGGTACAAATCCCGTGCGGGGGGAGGGCAGAAGATGCCGGTAGTTAGGCACAAAACCGAGTTCCTCGAAATGGAAGGGCACGGCAGGTGCGAAGTCTTGGTCGTGCCCAAGCTCTCTTCAGTGGTCGAACACCAGCACTACACCAAGGGAAGCTTCACCCACCCGGCCAAGATGTCGACGATGCTCTGCCGCGAGCTCATCAGGCGCTACACCAAGCCCGGCGAACTCATGCTCGACCCAATGGCTGGCATCTCCGCCACCCAGATCGAAGCTGCCCTACTCGGTAGAAACGCCATAGGAGTCGAACTCGAGAAGAAGTTTGTGGACATATCAAGGCGCAATATTAAGCGATTGGACGGGCTCAAGACACCGAAGGGCAGGGCGGAGATCGTCAAGGGGGACGCCCGTAGTCTCTCAAAGTTGCTTCGGGAGAGGGCGGATGTGGCGGTTTTCTCGCCGCCGTTCGGGGATGCGGAGCACCACAGCTAAATACGTACTAGAAATTTAACCTTTAAGGTTCATTAACTTTAGATGAGGCGGTAAAATGGAAACATTAAAAACGGACTTCGGAGAACCCGAAAATCATTGGGGGCTTTACATCGCCACGGCCGCCATCGTCTTGATGCTCATCGTGCTCATGCTCTATTATGCGCCCCGCCCCTACAGCCACATTGAACCCCCGATGACCGAGAAGGAGGTGGAGGAAGTAATTCATTGGATGCAAATAATCATATCGTTTACCGTCGCGGCGGTGGTTGCGGTCTGTCTAACTTTACCGTCGAGAAGTCCCCTTCCGCAAGCAAGGGAGGGGATGAGGGTGATGGGGTGGAAGTGGGTTTGACAAGCTTCGGCTACGCAATGGCGATTTTCCTCATATTTATCTGGTGCCTCAACGCGTTAACATTCGAACTGGGATGGATCAAGGATTTCGACCGGCGCGAGGCTATGTTCCGCCTGCGGCTATTGCTTATTATCATTGCCGTCCTAATAATTTTCATGGCGGTGCATCCGTGAGAGCAAAGACGGGGTTTTTGCACAGCTCGTTCCTGCCGCTGATCATGCGCTGCTATTTTGCGCTTTTGGATGGCCCCAAGTTCGCCCATCAACTCGCGGACGAGTTGAATGCCGAAAAAAACGATGTGATCTGGTGCCTTAAGATTCTAAAAAAGCATAACTTGGTCGAAGATGAGAAAATCACCCGTAGCTCGATTTTTATTACATCGACGACCCGCTGGAAGGCGAAAAATATATTAGGGGCGAACATTTAGCCTTTAAAACGCCACGGATGCAAAAGTTGGCCCCGAGGAACCTGACTTCTCGGTCCTCGCATCCGTGGTGCCTCCTTTTGCGTCCGTGAGTAACTCGAAGGAGAAAAAAATATGGACTCTAGGGGAATAACGGTCGCCGGGATAATTATGATTATGGTTGTCCTCCTGATCGGGATCGCGGTTTATCCGACGATCTACAAGACGGTCAAGGACACTGTGATCACAGAAAATATAACCGGCGCACAGAAGACTCTACTCGAACTGACCCCATTGATGTTTGTGGTAGGGTTGCTTTTGGCAGCAGTGGCGTGGGCCACAAAAGGCGGCAAATGAGTCCATATCCCGAGGTGGGAAGATGGACTCTAGAGGCCTTACAGTCGCCAGCCTAGTGTTGATATTAATAGCGGTGCTCGTCGGCGTGGCGGTATATCCCACGATCTATTCGGTGATCGAGGAAACTATTGCCGGAACGAAAACCTCGACCGTCAATTCGACATTTGACACAAATGCCAACGGCTGGAAAAATGTGGTTCAAGGCAACGCCACGAGTGGTTGGGAAAACATCGGCACAAACGGCATGATCTATACTAAGACCACAGATAACGATGCTACAAAAGACAACGTGATTTGGTCGCAATCATTGAGCGTCGGTACCTTGGCAATAGACGAGGCGATTGTCAAGTTCGCATGGTCGGTCGCGGAGAACACGGGCATCAGCTCGTTGACGCTAAAGGCGATATTAGAGAACACCAGCGGCGACAACATAACGCTCTGGCAGAGCACGGCCACGGCCACGAGCGCATTCGCGTCGGTCGAGAACGATGTGAAATCGTACATAACCGCGACGGGCTCGTACAAGCTCAAGTTGCGCGCGGAAATGCTGGGATCGGGCGCGAGCGTCAGCGTCAAGGTGCAATGGGACAACGCGAGCTTGGAGTTCGTTTCCGGCCAAGTAACTGGGGCGCAAAAAACGATGTTGAAATTGGTGCCGCTGTTGTTTGTCGTCGGACTGCTGTTGGTGGCCGTTTCGTGGGCTACGAAATACAAATAGAGGAGGGAACGTATGCGGGGGGTCGCTCTCGGCATTATTTTAGCGCTTGCCATAGTTTTTGCCATCGTCCCGACGGTTCAGGCGGAGCCGACTAGGGACGATTGGAAATTGGAAATTTACCCAACGATAATTGAGGTCGTCGTCGGAAAATCCGCGAAGTTTTGGGTTAAGACGTATCTCTATGAGCCGTTTGAGCCATATACGAGCCTCATGTACCATGAATGGTTCAACGCGCCTGAGGGGATAACAATTTCACTCACCAGCCCATACACCCCTGTTTGGATGACTCCAACGGGGAATGTGGCTGGAGCAATCGAATTTACGGTAAGCGTCGACCCGAATTTCACATCGAGGGAAAAACAGCGCGTCGACATGACATTCAAGCTCGTTACTGAAAACGCGGGGTACTGGGAGTTTTGGAGGAGCATCACGCTCTACGTCGTTCCGATCGACGAGGATACATGGAGCGTTTCCTACGAACCGACATATTTATTGATGAATCAGGGAGACAACACCTTGCTGAACTTGACGATCAATAACCTTTCAAGCAGAAGTTTAGATTTCGATGTAACGCTCAGATATTTGAACTCCGGTTTCAGCGTCAATCCCGCGGCGACCTCGTTTTCCGTTGCTCCGAAATCATCGAAGAATTGGATATCGACCCTTATATGTACGGGCTACGGGCTGGTGGCGAACGCCGAGGTCGGAGCGGTTTCGTGGAGGGTCACTAACAGGCAAACGGGCGGGATCATAGATCCGCGCACCACAGTTGTAAAATATATCGGACCGGGAATAGAGATCACGGGCTTCGAGATCAAATGGGAAAAGACAACCATCGAGGTACCGTTCGGCGAGATGGAAAACGTGAATTTGATATTGAGGAACATAGGGACCACCAGTATTAGTTTTGGAAGAGGGTCAATAGTTTTTTCATGGTTCGCCGAAAGCCCGGTTTGGCCGTACAGTTGGGCCGATCCGGGCCCCTTCATATTGGGTCCCGGAGAAACTAAGAGCATGAAATTTACATTTTGGGCGCACGGTGACCCGAACGTGATAACGCAGTACTCTTATGGGACAATCCGGGCCACCGACAACTATGATAACACAAGGACCGCGCAAATAGGCATGAGGGCGAAGGTGGGGACGTTCGAGTTAAAGATCAGGCCGACAATACTCACTTTGGCGAGAGGACAAGCGGGCTACATTTATATTACAATAAAGAACAACGAAAACGCGATTAGGAACTATATCGTCCGGTCCGAAGAGAGCGTCACAAAATATCCTTGGGCCAAGAGTGATCCACAGGTGGAAAACGTGGTACTCAAGGCATTCGAAATAATCGAGGTTCCTTTTTTGGTCACCGCATTGGGGGAGCGCGGGGAATACGGGTATTGGTACTATGTAACAGCCGAGCAAACTGGCAAAATGGGCCGCATAGAGGCGACGATAAAAATAATCGAGGTTTCGACAGGTGCATATCCGATCATCGGCCAAGAGATCCTGTCCGTACTGGTTCCGCTGACTGGTAGCATCCAAGCGGCCTCCAATCTCGCGGCGATGCTGATCATCCTCGGGTTTGCCGTCATCGGGTCGATAGTGGGGCAAGGCTGGGGGATAGTGCCGACTCTTTTCGTCATAATTGCCATAGTTTTCACAAGTACGATGGGCTGGCTGCCGAGCTGGGTGCTGGCGCTGGTGGCGGTGGCCTTCGCGCTTTACATTGCCAAGTACTTCAGGGAGAGATTCTGATGAGAAACGTGGAGATCGTCTTTTTTTCCATTATGTACCTTACGGCCTACATGTTTATAACTTGGCTGATGCAGGGGGGCGAGATATGGATCCCGCCATTCAAGGAGATAATGGTAATTTTTGGAATTACGATTGTGGCGACCGAAGTTACAATAATGGGGGCAGGGGTAGCTGGGGTATTCCCTTTTGAGGAAACTGGGGATATAATATCGGCGGCTTGGAAGAGCATGTTGATCACGGTCGCGGGTTCGTTTTACGGAATAATTTGGCTAACCTTTTACAATAATATGTTCGCACTCCCAATGTGGATCTTCGCCATTTTCGTAGCCCCGTTTTTGATGATCTTGGGCTGGTCAATTTTCACGAGCATTTTCACAAGGGTGGCTGATTGAAATGGAATTAGAGAAAAGGATAGATCAACTCGAGGACGAGTTGGAAAGGTTCAATAGGGAGGTAAAGGGCAAAAGAAAGTTGTCATCGATATTTCTCGTCGCGTTGATCATCTCGTCCTTCCTCGCCCTGTTGCCGCCTCCGGTCGGGGTCGTGGAGGAGGTGAGGGCATCGCCGACTTCTGACAATCTTTTCGCCCACCAAGAGGTCGTCGCGATAGCAGAGGACAATTACTATTGGTTGAAAAACATCGCGGCGGATAACACGGGGGCGACTTTGAGCGTTTATATGGACCAAACTAGAAAGCTTTTGGGTAGGTTTGTCTACC
Source organism: Candidatus Hadarchaeum sp. (assembly GCA_020725055.1). Classification (GTDB taxonomy): domain Archaea; phylum Hadarchaeota; class Hadarchaeia; order Hadarchaeales; family Hadarchaeaceae; genus DYFS01. Next base: position 17,801 of record DYFS01000020.1, read on the forward strand.
AATTTGAGAACATAATCAAAATTAACACATCCACACTCAAGTTCTATTATCACGCTTATCAAGATGTGGACTTAGAAGTTCACCTTGATGTGAATATTTTGGTTAGGCAAGACAACGGCTCCATCAGGGTGATACTCGCTGAAGATGTCGCAAATACGCCCCCCATAGCAGAATTTGGCACTTGGGCAACATATGCCGCAACTTACAACATAGCTCAATACGACGTGGTAAGTCAGACTGACTATTTGGATATCGCCATCTATGCGCATGTGACTATATGGGGTCCTTATGGATACATGTATCTCATGATAGATAATAACTCCTTGCCGATAGACAACCAGACGAGGATTGAGAATTGGAGCTTCACGAAGGTAGGACCCCCGACACAGCCCCAACTGCAATTGCCATCGGACAACGCCATCACAAACGACAACACGCCTTACTTTCAATGGGCAAAAGGAACCTATGCCGACAATCACAGATTGCTCGTGGACAACGATAACGATTTTTCATCCCCGATTGAAAATATTTTAATGGGGGGCGGCATCGAAAACTTCACGGCACAAACCGCATATCCAGACGCAAAATACTATTGGAAAGTAGTGGCGATAAACGCATACGGAGAAAATTCGAGCATGGTCTGGAGTTTTACAATCGACACAATTCCCCCCGCCAAGCCAATATTAGTATCACCGATAAACAATAAGGTGGACAATCAACTTATTCAAACCTTCAAATGGACATGGTCCGCCGGGGCAACAATCTTCCACATCCAAATAGATGATGAAAATTCATTCGTATTTCCTTACGTATACGATAATTCCGCGCTAGCTGACAATTCTTACGATTACACATTCACGGCAGGTGGCGCCTACTACTGGCGCGTCCGAGCCAAGGATGCTGCCAATAACTGGGGCCCGTGGGCCGACAACTTCAAGCTCAACATTTATTTGCCCCCGCCGGTGGAAAAGTTCATCGTGGTAGCGGACGCATACATAGACGAAAACTTTCCAACATCGAACTTCGGCTCTGCCGACAATCTCCAAGTCACAAAGTACGGGGCACTAGGTGGCAAGTCGTGGCGAACCTACCTAAAATTTGATTTATCAGGCATCCCGACGGGCTATCTCATTGAGAACGTTAGGTTGTGGCTTCACGAGCACCCGATTATGGTCAGTGACAATTTTTCAATTCCTATCTGCATCCGCTCATTGGAGAACGATAATTGGCTCGAAAACACGCTCACTTGGTCAAATGCTTCCGCACCGGATGTGGACATAGGATATTTTGCAATTCCCTTTTGGTCGAACACCAATGATTGGAGGAGTGCCTCGCATGATAATCTCCTCTCATTCATAGAGAACCAAATCAACGGCGACAATATTGCCAGCATTGTCCTCTTGACAACTGCGTTGGATAACAGAGCCTACATAGCATCAAAGGAATACGGCGAGAACTACGCTCCGTATCTGGAGATTATACCAAAGAGACCTATTCAGTTGTCGCCGGGAATCGCGGAAGTCACGGACGACAACACGCCGTTATTTGTATGGGTGCCACTTGAAAACTCCGTTGAGCAAAGGCTGTTGACTGCGGACAATCCCCTATTCGTGTCACCCATGGAAAACGTGTTGTTGGGGGAGTCGGACAACATATATCAAAGCACTGTCGAGTATTCGGTCGGCAAATATTGGTGGAAGGTAATTGCATTTGTTGGAGGTGTCGAGTACTCATCTGTGCAAGAATTCTCAATTGCCCGCATTACGGTCTTAGGACCGACCAATGTGACCGAGGCGGGAGCGACGTTGCACGCGGTTGTGGACTACCATTTTGAGGACAATGTCTCTGTTAGGTTTGAAATTGGACTTTTTTACTTCACAGACTTCGATGAATCTCCTCCGAACACGTGGGTGGTTAAATATTTTGCGTATACAGATTGGGAAAATATCGGAACCACGCCGTACTCGAAGGGGTTCTATCAACTTGACAGCAATATCGTCCACGGTTACAAACTCACTGCGACCTTCAAGGGACAATACACAATCACTGCGGAGTGGATGGAGCTGGAAAAACACCAGTACTTCAGCACCGGCGCCCCCCAATTGCCCAGAAAGGGTGGATGGGTTCAGCCTCATCAAATCCCCGGACATCCGGAAAACTTGAGTTCAACAACAATTCGAAAGTTGATGTGGGTAATTGGGTCGAGAGGGGATAATCAGGTGGTGCAAGTTGATAACAGCCCTGACTTTGCCTCGCCCGAAATTTCGGTGACACTGGGAAAGGACGTGGGGGTATACGAGAATTTGGACAATCTTATGGCGGGCGGCATCTATTTCTGGCGGGTCAAAGCGGTGAATGAGAACGGCGAAAATGTCAGTCCAATAGGCATGTTCAGATTGATTTACGAAAACATGCCATTTGCCACTACGTTGAGTGCTACGAATCAAACCCTCACATCAGTGACACTGAATGCATCACTAGCCTACGGGCAAGCTTCAAGTGTAGGGGCATGGTTCGAGTACAGGAATGTGATGGGCGGGTACAATTGGAAGTTATCAGACCATTGGGTCGATGTTCCGCCAAATCCAGCGGACCTATACGGTTGGGGCAACCGTACGCCCGTCATCAAATTGGCCGCCGCAAATAGCAGGGATTGGGCGAAGCAACAAGCCGA
>DYFS01000021.1 GCA_020725055.1 Candidatus Hadarchaeum sp.
TTCATTCACGGAGAACAATTAGTGGCAGAAAGCAAAGGAATTTTGCACACCCCTAGGAACTCTTAAATTCGGGCTTCGCGCGGACGGGTTCAAAAAACTCACGAGCAGCCCGAAAAAGCACCATACCACACCACGGTCGCAGATGTGGCAGAGGCTACGCTAAGGCGCTAAAAAAGGGAAAAAAAGAAAAAAGTTGTGGCTTTTGACCTTATCTCTTCCTCGCTAGGACGTACACGCCCTTTACCGCCGGGATGATAGCCGCAGGTGCAACGAAGGCCATTATGTTCCCCACCACACCCCCTACCGTGCGGACGTAGTCCACCGCAAGGGGGGCACCCCCAATCTGACCGAGAACCATTAATGCTGACATGCAAGCAACCAGCAAAGCTATGGAGGTAACCAAAAACTGGCCAACCTCTTTCTCGGTTATCGTGGTCAAACTGACTATTACTCCTAGGATCATCAGAGCTACCAAAACCCACGCTTGCTGAACGGGGTTAAGCTTGGTCGTGGCTAGCCCAGCCACCACGGCGATTATCACGACGAGTATGAACGCTAGCTCACCGATCTTCGCTAAGGATAACTTTACCATTTTGCTCACCTCCGTTGGCGTTTTACACCTTTAACACTTACATTTGGAAAATAGGGGCTTATAAAGGTTTCTTTTCATAGTTCATTTAAAACAAAAACCTAAATTTTGACATAAGTCTAATAAAGACAACCGATTTTAACATATTTGACTTTAATCCAGATTGTCTATCTTAAGTAAATTTTCTAACGAATTTTTCAATAATTTCGAGATAAATTCACGATTTCTCTAATTTCAGCAATTTAAACTGTTTTAATGTTAAAATCGCCTTCTAATGTTTCATCAAATACACTATTGGAGAGGAAAAAACTCAAAAGGTAGAACGCATAACCAATGGTGGGTCGCAACATGCGAGGGTTATCAGAAAGAGAAATGGCGAGGATAGCGCATTCATTCGTGCGCGACTCGATGCTCATCGGGCGACGAAAAGGCGGGAAGTTCGAATCGGTGCGCATCCTCTACAACGCCACCGACCCGAGCTGCGAGCGTATGGCGTTCAAAATTGAGGAGGAGTGCTGGCGGGTGGGGGCCCACACCCTCTTGCTCACAGAGCGCTGCTGGCGGGCTAGGCGGCTCTACAAAATCACTCCAGAGCCCTCCCTGCGCGAGATGAGCCCGTTCGCGGAGGCGATAGCGAGGCGGGCCGACGTCACCATCTACCTCGGCGAGGAGGACGATTCACAGTGGGCGCGTGGGCTCTCTGGGAAGCTCAAGCTCACCGGGCCAATCAGGCAGAAGCTCCACGAGATCCTAGACAGGCGGAAGGTGCGGTGGGCGTACTTCGGGTGGCCAGTCCCGGGGGCTGCGCGCGGCTACGGTTGCCCCGTCCCCCGCTTCAGACAGATATTCTTCGACAGCATCCGGGCAAGCTTCACACACGAGCTGCGCGAGCTCTGCGGGTACTATCGCAAGGCGCTCACCGGCAAAGACAAGGTGAGGATAACTGCCGCGGACGGCACCGACCTGAGCTTCAGGATAAAGGGCCGCCCTGTTCTGGTCGATGATGGTTTCATCTCGCGGGAGGATATAGAGCGGGGTGATGTGGGGCTCAACATACCCTCTGGGGAAATTTTTGTGGCGCCGCTCGAAACGACCGCTGAGGGCGAGATTTTCTTTGAAAACGTCGCGATTCACGGGTTCGGCAAGGTCAAGGGGCTCAGGCTGAAGTTCCACCGGGGAAAGATCGTGGATTACGACGCTACCCGCGGCAAGGCGAACTTTATGAATTTCCTCAAGGCGAACACCGGCGAAAAGGACCGAATTGCGGAGTTCGGCGTGGGCTGCAACCCGGGGGCCATGTACACGGGCGGCAGCATAATCATCGACGAGAAGATCTTCGGCACCCTCCACATCGCGATAGGCAACAACACCGGGGCCTATCATGGCAAGAACAAGGCCTCCAGCCACCTCGACCTCATCAAGGACATGCGCCGGGGGCAATTTTTCGTTGACGGGAAGCTCGTCATGGATCGTGGAAAACCAGTGGGTCATGCTTTGACTAGGTAGCCAACTTCAGCTTCCCCAAGCTCAAGTTCAGCCGCGATGCGTTCGGCTGTTTTTTTGTCGTGCCTGAAAATAACGCCCAAGTAGGGCAAAAAGTCCTTCCGCGCAACGTGGCTCGATGTGTGGCAGCGCTTGGCAACTTTTCTCGCGATGCCGTCCCGCGTTGCCCTCGCGACCTTCGTCCGTGACATCTTCGTGATCACACTCGGGAGCTGGAATCGCACGTATTTCAACTCGCCTTGGCGCGCCATCGCCACCCCGGCCGTCACCATGTCACTCGCATACCCCCACATCCCGTAAGCCTGCCTCCGCCTGGTCCTGCCCAAGAATACGTCAGCCCTGGCGATGGCTTCGTAAACGCGCTCCAGATCGGCGGGGTCGACCAGCACTCGGGGGACGTTCTCATCTATCCAGGCCAAGACATCCTCCGGTGGCATGTCAAGCGACCATAAAAGCTCCCTCGCCTGTTTCGCCGTGGTGGCGCGCAAGAGCTGCGATACAACGTCAAAAATGTTCGCTTCCCGATCCCTGCGGTAGAGCACCACGTCCTTCACCGTAAGGCGCTTCTTTCCCTCAGCCAGCGCCTGCAGGTCGTTGATCGCGGAGCGCAGATCGCCATGCGCGGTTTCAGCGATGACTTTCAGAGCCAAGGGTTCAACCCCTATTTTTTCAGCTCGGCATATCCTCTGGAGGGCACCGACGATCGCGTCCTGCTGAACGCGCCTGAAATTTATTGCCAAACAGGCCGCACGGATGTTCCAGGGTATTTCGTACTGGTCGTTGGCTATCAGCACGATTGGATTTTGGGGCCGCTCGAGGAGTTTTTCAATCGCGCGATAGCCGCCGCGGTCGGCGACGCCATAGACGTTGTCGGCCTCATCGAGCACCACCAAGCGCTTGCCCTCCGTGCCAGCGAACAGCGTTCCGGTCGCGGCAGCCGTGCCCGCTACTTGGTTGATTACACTGAAAGTTCTCTCGTCGCTTGCGTTCAGCTCGACTAAATCCCAACCCATCTGCTCCGCAAGCACCTGGGCCGCGGCGGTCTTGCCCGTCCCAGCTGGACCGTACAACAACAACGCCGGCTTGCTCGGCTTTCCCTTGCGCCAGCTCTCCGCCCAGCCAAGCATCTCTCTGATCGCTTGTGGTTGCCCCACCAGCTCGCGGAGTTCTTGAGGCCGGTATTTGTCCGCCCAGATTTCTGACACCTGATCACCGCTGGCAGACTAAGTCGTTCTCACCCTGTCGCCTATCAAACAGAAGTGAGCGAGGAGGGCCTCGAGCTGTATGCGCTCATTCGCGCCCTCCGTCAGCCTGAAATCGACCTCCCCCACCTTGTCTATCAGCTTTACTTTTACGGGCTCGGGGAGGTCCAATCCCATAACTTCGCGATGCACCTGCTGCAGGACGTCCTCGCCAGCGAGCCCCTGGTTTATCAACATGCTGAAGAGCTTCGAGCGCGCCTCCTCAAATTTCCCCGCCAACGCGAGCGTCAGCATCTCCTTCACTTCTTCTTGGCGGGCGGCGGAGCTCACACCGTATATCACTTTTTCGTCGACTTTGCGCTTTAGCGTCGCGGCTGCTTGGAGAACGTTGATTGCCCTGCGCATGTCCCCCTCGCTGACGTAGATTATGGCTTTGATGCCGTCCTCGTCCAAGGTGAGTTTCTCCGCCCGAGCGATCCGCTTCAGCATCTGCGCTATGTCCTTCTCGGCAAGCCTCCTGAACCTGAAGATCGCGCAGCGGGATTGAATGGGTTCGATTATGCGGCTCGAGTAGTTGCAATCTAAAATGAAGCGCGCGGTGTGGGTGTACATCTCCATTGTGCGCCGGAGGGCGTGCTGCGCGTCTGGTGTCAAGGCATCGCTTTCGTCCAGCAGGATGAGCTTGTAGGGAACATCGCCGATGGGCCGCGTGCGTGCGTAATCCTTGACCTTCGTGCGGATTGTGTCTATCCCCCTTTCATCGCTCGCGTTTAATTCTAACAGGTTCTGCCGCCATCCGTCTCCGAAGAGTTCGCGGGCGATGCACAGCGCCGCCGATGTTTTCCCCGTGCCAGCGGGTCCGGCGAACAAAAGGTGGGGCAACGATTTTTTCTCCACGAAACTCTGCAGCCTGCTCACGACCTCGTCATGCCCTACGATTTCAGAAAGCTTCTCTGGGCGGTACTTCTCCACCCAGATCTCCTCAGCCTCGACCAAAGGCTACACCTGCTTGAGCTTTTCCCGCATGCGTTTTTGTACAATCCGCTTATAGGATTCGAACAGGCTATCGATGATTTTGTCGACGACCTGGCGCTCGAAGCGGCCGCGCGAACAGCGGACGTGATAGATGTACCTCAGCCCGCCGCGTCCCTTGCTGAGCTTTTGACCAAGCAGCCCGCGCTTGACCAGTGAGTTCATCGTCACGTTGACCGTAGAGCGGTTGACCGAATGCCTCGCCTTGAGCCGGTTGAACATGTAGCGCGCTGTGGCTCGCTTTTCCTTCCACATGATCTCCATAATCTCGGACTCGAGCGGGCTCAGAACCGTCTGCACCCCCTGCTTGAACGGCCTGTACTCGGTCCACTGGAACAAACCAACCACCAAAGACTGTAAAAAGATTATCTTGGCATATTAAAAACTTTGGGGAGTGAATTTAAGCGCGAACGGTTATTAGTAAGGTGGGCAAGTGCATGATCGAGCCGGCTCCGAAAGTTTACGACGCGAAGAAATTCGAGGGAGAGGTCCAGGCGCACTGGCACCTCAACCGCGTTTACGAGCGGGTGAAGCAGGCGCGCGCGGGTGAGCCGGTGTGGTTCTTCCTTGATGGACCCCCCTACGCGAGCGGGGCGATTCACCTGGGGACCGCTTGGAACAAGATCATCAAGGACGTCATCCTCCGCTACAATAGCATGCGCGGCCTCAACGTCCGCCGCCAGCCGGGGTGGGACTGCCACGGGTTGCCGATCGAGGTGAAGGTCGAGGAGAAGCTCGGGGTGCGGTCCAAGAAGGACATCGAGCAGGTGATCGGTGTCGAGCGGTTTATCGATGAGTGCAAGAGCTGGGCGCTCGAGCACGTCGACCTGATGACGGAGCAGTTCAAGCGCCTCGGGGTGTGGATGGACTGGGACGAGCCATACATCACCTTCACAAACGACTACATCGAGGCGGCTTGGTGGACCCTCAAGCGCGCGCACGAGCGCGGGCTGCTCGAGAAAGACCTGCGCGTGATCCACTGGTGCCCCCGCTGTGAGACGGCGCTCGCGGAACACGAGGTGCGCGGCGAGTACCGGGATGTCCGGGACCCATCGCTCTACGTTCGGTTCAAGCTCACCGACCGGCCCAACGAATACCTGTTGGTCTGGACAACTACTCCCTGGACCCTACCGGCTGATCTGGCGGTCTGCGTTCACCCCGAGCACGGCTACGCGAGGGTTGGTGTGGGGGAAGATGTTTACATCCTGGCAGAAGCCCTCGTGGCGAAGGTGATGAGCGAGCTTGGGATCGCGGGGTTCAAGGCACTCGGGCTCATGCGGGGGCGCGAGCTAGAGGGGCTACGCTACGAGCACCCGTTGCTCGAGGAGGTGCCGAAGCAGCGGGATTTTGTGCAGCACCACCGCGTGATATGCGGCGAGCACGTGACGCTCGAGGAGGGGACGGGCTGCGTGCACACCGCGCCGGGGCACGGGGAGGAGGATTTCGCGATTGGGGCCAGCTACGGATTGCCCGTCTTCAGCCCCGTTGGCGCGGACGGAAAGTTCACGCCTGAGGCCGGGAAGTACACCGGACAATTCGTCAAGGATGCCGATGCGGTCATCCCCAACGACCTCAGGCACAAGGGGCTGCTGGTGAAGTCCGGCACGGTTGTTCACTCATACCCGCACTGCTGGCGATGCTACACCCCACTCCTTTTCCGCGCGACCGAGCAGTGGTTCCTCCGCATCTGCGAGATCAAGCCGAAGATCCTAGAGCGAAATGCCGCGCGCGTTCGATGGGTGCCGGACTGGGTGGCCGGGCGCTACGTCAACGGCGTGGAATCGGTTGGGGACTGGTGCGTGTCCCGCCAGCGGTACTGGGGGATTCCGCTGCCGATCTGGACCTGCTCGGCCTGTGGGGGGATGCTCGTCGTGGGCAGCCGCGAGGAGCTCGAGCAGGCCTCGGGGACATCGCTGCAGGACGTCGATTTCCACCGCCCCGGTGTGGATGGGCTGGTGCTGCGGTGTCAGACGTGCGGAGGCGAGATGAGGCGCGTGCCGGACGTGCTGGACGTGTGGTTTGACTCCGGCATCGCTTCGTGGGCGACGCTGGGATATCCGAAACAGCGCGAGCCGTTCGAGCGGCTCTGGCCGAGCGACTTCATCACCGAGGGCGAGGACCAAGTGACGAAGTGGTTCTACAGCCAGCAGGCGACGGCGGTAATCGCGTTCGACGAGGTGCCGTACAGGCAGGTGCTCATGCATGGGTTCGCACTAGATGCGCACGGGCGGAAGATGTCGAAGTCGCTGGGCAACGTCGTCGAGCCAGAGGAGGTCGTCCGCAGGTACGGCGCGGATGTCCTGCGGTTCTACATGTGCTCGGCGAACCCCCCATGGGAGGACCTGAGGTTTAACTGGAAGGGCCTCGAGGTCGTGGCGCGGATGCTCAACGTGCTCTGGAACGTCCACGTTTTTGCGACCACCTACATGGCGCTCGATCGCTTCGACCCGGCGCGCGTCGACCCAGCAAAAATCCGCGGGAGCTTCACGCAGGAGGACCTCTGGATTCTCTCTCGCGTCAATAGCTTGGCGCGCGACGTCACGGGGGCGTTTGAGGGGTTCAACCTGCATCTCGCAACTAGGGCGCTTTCTTTTTTTATCCTTGAGGACCTGAGCCGATGGTACATCCGCCTCATCCGCGGCCGGATGTGGATCGAACGCGAGGACCCCTCGAAGCTCGCGGCGTACATCACGCTTTACCAGGTGCTACACACCCTAATCAGGCTGCTTACCCCGCTGATGCCCTACGTGACCGAGGTAATTTACCGCGGCTTGGTCAGGGCGATCGACGAGGGGGCCCCAGTGAGCGTACACCTCCTCCCCTGGCCACCCACCAGCGAGCAGCTCATCGACGCCGACCTTGAACGGGGGATGGGGATGGTTCGGGCGTTCGTGGACGCCGCGGCGATGCTCAGGCAGGGGGCGAACCTCAAGCTGCGGTGGCCGGTCAGCAAGGTGATCATCCAAGTCCCGTCGCACGAGGCGAAGGCGCTCCTGCGGGGGCTCGAGGGGGTATGTAGGACTCAGCTGAACTGCAAGGAGCTCGTGCTGCTCGGGCCGGGCGATGTCGCGGTTGAGGTGCAGCTGTTGTGCAAGCCGGACCTGCAGAGCCTGGATAAAAAATTCGGGAGGCTCGCCACAGCGATAGCCGGGACTCTGAAAGGTATGGACGCCGCCCGCCTGCGTGCCGAGCTCGAGCGGTACGGGTTCTCGGGGGTGCAGATCCAGGGTCAGAAGATCAGGCTCTCGCTCGAGGATGTGAGTTTTGAGGAGCAGCTGCCGGGGGACTTCGTGACGGCTTCCACAGAAGTCGGCAAAATCACGATTAACACCCGCATCACACCTGAGCTGAAGACCGAGTGCCTAGCGCGGGAGCTTGTCCGCCGCCTGCAGACGATGCGGAAGGAGCAGGATCTCGCGATGGAGGAGCGCGTCGATGTCGAGGTGGGCACGGACGTCGGGGGGTACGTGGAGCTGCTCGCGACCCAGCAGGATTACATCACGCGGGAGGTGCGGGTCCGCAACCTGAGGCTCTGCTCAATCGCGGAGGTTGGGGTGCAGGGTTACGTGAAGGAGTGGGATATTGAGGGGGACCGGTTCAAGCTGCTCCTCAGGAGCCCGGCCTAGCTTTTTTGAATCGCCACAACGAAGGCGACCGCTGATCTAACGCAATCACTTGACAATTTCCCCAACGCGTTTCAGGATTGCCCGCTCGTACTCGTCCAGCAGCATCGTCCGGGTGCGCTCGAGGCGCTTGATCCTGATCCTGAACTTTTGGATGAGCGAGACGGTTATAATGACAGGCACCGCCGCGGCGAATATGAGCAGGGAAATCGAGATGGGGGGGGTGAAGGGGATGAGTGCAGCGTTCATGAGGAGGAGCGAGGAGAAGAATGCCGATATCCCGAAGATCCAAGAGGCGAACCCGAACTTCAGCATCCGCTTCGCGTACGTCCATTGGATCTGAATCATGTGGCCGAGCTCCCGCTCCACTACTCCGAGTTCGCGCTTTATCTCAGCCGCACCCTTTCGGGCTGTTTTCCGAGGCATATCACCACAACGGCACTATCCTTTGATGGTTAAATAGTTTCAAGCTAACTTCCTCTGGGGGGAATAAAATGACTAAGACTTCGCAGATCCCCGGCTTTTACAAATTGCCGCTCAACGAGAGGCTCAAGCTAGTGCGTGAATTCGCCGGGCTCAGTGACGAAGAGGTGAGGCTGCTGCGAAAGGAGGGGGCGCTGAAGCTCGAGCAAGCCGACCGCATGATAGAAAATGTGATAGGCACAGTCGGCCTGCCGCTTGGCATAGCGACGAACTTCCTGATCAACGGCAAAGATCATCTGATCCCTATGGCTATCGAGGAGCCTAGCGTCGTGGCAGCCGCTTCAAACGCCGCAAAAATGGCCCGCAAAAAGGGTGGCTTCAAGACGGGCAGCTCCGAGCCGTTGATGATCGGGCAGGTTCAGATCGTGGAGGTGAAGAACACCACAAAGGCCAAGGCAGACATCCTCGCGAGAAAGGCGGAGATAATCGGGCTTGCAAACGAGCAGGATCCGGTGCTTGTGAAACTGGGTGGTGGGGTAAAGGATCTCGAGGTCAGGGTGCTTGAGACTTCGATGGGTCCGATGGTAGTCGTTCATCTGATCGTGGACGTACGCGACGCGATGGGGGCAAACGCGGTCAACACCATGTGTGAAGCCGTTTCACCCCTGCTCGAGCGCATCACAGGCGGGAAGGCGCGGCTCAGGATAATCTCAAACCTCACGGCGCTCAGGCTCGTTAAAGCTGAAGCAGTGTTCTCGAAGGAGGTGCTCGGTGGGGAAGAGGTGGTGGACGGTGTAGTTCAAGCGTACGCTCTCGCCGCGGCCGACCCATACAGGTGCGCAACTCACAACAAGGGGGTAATGAACGGCGTGGTTGCAGTCGCCCTAGCTACCGGAAACGACACCCGGGCCCTTGAATCTGGGGCACACTCGTTCGCAGCGATGAGGGGGCGATACCAACCTCTGACCTCGTGGAGAAAAACTAAGGAGGGCGACCTCTTCGGCCGCATAGAGCTGCCAGCTGCAGTCGGTATAATCGGCGGGGCCACGGCTTCAAACCCAACGGCGAGAGTCTGCCTGAAAATCCTAGGCGTAAAGAGCGCTCGAGAGCTTGGAGAGGTGATGGCCTGCGTTGGGCTGGCGAACAACCTAGCTGCAGTTCGTGCGATAGTGGCAGAGGGGATTCAACGGGGCCATCTCAAATTGCACGCAAAAAATATCGCAATAATGGCCGGAGCAACCGGTGATTTGGCCGATCGAGTGGCCGAGCAGATGGTCAAAGAGAAAAAAATCAGGGTTGACAGGGCGAAGGAAATCTTGCAGGAGTTTCAGAAATAGATGCTCTATAAACCCAATCTAGCAGCCATTTTCATACGTTGATTAGTAGTTCCTTCTTATGCTTTCACGCAAGCCCCCGCATCTCACGTTTATCTCGTGTCTGGCCAGCTCCCGCACCACGTGAGGGAATGGTATCAGATATTCGAACTCAAGATTATCGACGAGGCGCGTATCGATTTCGGCGAGGCGCTTCTTCAAGGTCACGAGTTTTCCCTCTGGTGCAAATTCCTGCATCACTGCGGCGTGACAACTTGCGCCGGCGTTAATCATGTTGCGCAGCGCAGCTAGCTGTAGCTCGAACGCCTCCGGCTTTGCCCCAGTCAGCAGCAAGAACTGCTCAGCATCGCACCCCTTGAGCGAGACGCGGACGTGCAAGCGCTTGAATTCAGCCAATGCCTGCGCATAGCTCGCATCACCCCCGATTAAGATGCCGTTAGTTTCGAGGATGAAGCGATAACCCGTTTGCTCAACAAGATCGAGAAGATTAAGCAAGTGCTGCCTTCCGATCGTTGGCTCGTTTCCGCTCACACGGAGTTGCGAATAGCCGTGCCTGCGTGCGATTGAGTCCAGCTTGTTGAAAACCTCTTGTGGGCTGTAGAAGCGCCCGACTCGCTCGGGATTCATCAGCGGGGCCCGGCTCCAACAAAATACACAACGCAGGCAACACCCTACGCAGTCGGCGGTAGCTATGCCTCCATAAAATTTTGCTGGCCTAAAACGGTAAAATTTTCGCAAGTTGTTGTGAGCCACCACTTTTTCTGTTTCTTTAGCCAACTCAACTGGATCGTACATGGGATAACGATAAATAATCTGACTACAAACTTATACTGCTTGGTGGCTGGGCCGATGACGAGTTTTGACGAGATGGTAAAGGTAATTCTCGAGCGCGCGAGGATAAGCCGCAACGAACTCATGGCCCGCATCCGGCAAAAACAGGATGAGCTCGGCGGTTTCATCACCGCGGAGGGTGCGGCAATCATAATTGGCCGGGAGCTCGGTGTGGAACTCGTTAAGAAAGAGCCAGAGGTCAGGGAACTCACCATCGAGGATCTTACCACCAGCATGTCTGGCGTTGATATTGTCGGCCGCGTCACCCGCGTTTACGAGCCGAGAACTTTTCAGCGGGTCGACGGCTCCCAAGGGAAAGTCGGAAGTCTCACCATTCAAGATCAAACCGGGCAGATCAGGGTGGTGTTGTGGGATGATAAAACCTCGCTCCTCGAGGAGGGCAAGATACGCAAGGGTTCCGCAATCCAGATTCGCGGTGCCTACGTGAAGCAGGGCATAGACCAGAAGCCAGAGCTCAACGTCGGGTTGCGCAGCTCCGTTATCTTCGAGCCAGGTGATGCGCGGGCGCGAAACCTGCCCCCTCTCCTAGAGGCGAAGGTCAAGATATGCGACCTCAAGACCGAGCTGGGCGAGGTGGACGTGCTCGGCCGTGTCGCTGCGATAAGCGAGCCGAGAACCTTCGAGCGCCCGGATGGCTCGACGGGGAAAGTTGCAACCGCCACGCTCATGGATGGCAGTGGCTACGTGCGCGTCTCCCTCTGGGACGAGCGGGCGGATTTCATCCCGACCGTTAGGCGCGGCGATGTGGTGAAGCTCGAGAACGCGTGTGTGCGTCCAGGTCTGCGCGATAGGCCAGAGCTGCATCTTGGGAGGCGTGGGAGAGTACTCCTCAACCCACCGGATCCCGAGGCGGCGGAAATCCCACCACTCGTCGAGCGGCCGTTGAAGATAAGTGAGGTGGAGGCGGATATGCAGGCGCTCGACCTTGCGGCTAGGGTGAGGCGCAAGTTGAGGCTGCATGAGTTCAAGCGCGATGATGGTTCATCGGGTCAAGTCATGAGCGTGATTTTGGCGGACGAGACAGGCACGGTCGGAGCCTCATTTTGGGGGGGTGCGGCCGGGATCGCGAAAGGGTTGTCGATCGGCGATATCGTGCTCATCCGCAACGCGTACACTCGCTCTGGGTTGGCTGGGCCAGAGGTCCACGTCGGCGGAGCCGCACGCGTCGAGGTCAACCCCGCAGGGGTGAGCGTCGGTGAGCTCAAGCCCAGCCGCATCAAAATAGGCGAGCTCGAGGCGGGGATGGATGCGCTCGAGGTTTTGGGCAGGGTCGTCGATGTATCAAAGGTCAGGGAATTCGCGCGCGCCGATGGCAGCAAAGGAAAAGTCGCGACCCTTGTGATAGGCGACGAGACTGGCACAACGCGGGTTTCGCTGTGGGATGGTGCAGCTGAGTTCGCAAACCAGATGAAATCCGGCGATGTGGTCAGGGTGAGTAACGCCTACAGCGCGATCGGGCTGCTCGGACAGCCGGAACTCCACATCGGCAGGCAGGGTGAGCTGGAGGTTAACCCGTTTGTGGAGGAGGAGCTCCCTCAGGCCGATGTCCTTTCGATGGCGGTCGCACCACCCGAGCGCCTCGATATCGCCAAGCTTCAGAAAGAAGGCGTTCGCGTCCAGCTGCGGGGCACCATCGTGCGTGTTTTTCACCGGCGACCGCTGTTTGATGTCTGCCCCCTCTGCGGCCGCAGCCTCGGGAGTGTCGATCACAGCCTGCTGTGTGAGGAGTGCGGAAAAGTTGTCACCCCCGAGCATCGCGCGGTGTTGAGTTTCCTCTTGGACGACGGCACCGGAGGCATCAGGGCGGTTCTGTTTGGGCGGATCGCCGAGAAATTGCTGGGGATGAGCACGCAGCAGGTGTTTGATGCGTTCATGGGGAGCCCGGATCTGGTCGAGCTCTACAGCAGGTTTAACCTCCTGGGGCGAGAGGTCATCTTGACAGGGGTGACGCGGTACGACAGATACTCAAATCAGCTTGAGCTCAGGGTGGGTGAGGTGGGTATCCCAGAGCCCAAGGGGGAGGCGCAGGCCCTGCTTGAAAAGATAAAAGCATAAAAGATGAAATAAAGAGTGAGGAGAAATTTTGACCGGGGAGAAGCAAGCGCTCGAAAGCCTGCCCGGGGTCGGGGAGGCGACGGCTGGGAAGCTCCGCGAGGCCGGCTATACGACGATTGAATCGCTCGCCACCGCTACCATCGGCGAGTTGTGTGAAGCTATTGAGATTGGTGAGGCCCAGGCAAAGAAGATCATCGCCGCGGCTAGGAAAGTGGCTGAGATAGGGGAGTTCGTGACCGCGGATAAGGTGCTTGAGCGCCGCAAAACCGTTGGCTGGATAACCACGGGAAGCAAACAGCTCGACACCCTGCTTGGGGGCGGGGTTGAAACCCGCGCGGTTACCGAGGCATTTGGAGAGTTTGGGTCGGGTAAGTCCCAAATCGGCCATCAGTTGTGTATAAACGTTCAACTTCCGCCCGAGGAGGGTGGGCTGGGGGCGAAGGCGGTTTTTATCGACACCGAGAACACCTTCAGGCCGGAGCGCGTACTGCAGATGGCAACGGGCGCCGGCATCGACCCGAACGAGGCGTTAAAGAACATCTTGGTCGCGAGATCCTACAACACAGACCAGCAACTCCTGATTGCCGAGAAAGCGGAGGATATAATCGAGCGGGAGGGCGTGCGCCTGCTGGTGATCGATAGTTTGACCTCCCACTTCAGGGCGGAGTACACCGGGCGTGGTACACTCGCCGAGCGGCAGCAGAAGCTCGCCAGGCATCTCCTTACGCTTCACCGCATAGCGGATCTGAAGGACGTCGCAATTTTTGCAACAAACCAAGTGCAGGCGAGGCCGGACATGTTTTTCGGGGACCCGACCAGGCCTATAGGTGGGCACATCCTCGGGCACTCCGCGACAACCCGCATCTACCTGCGAAAATCAAAGGGCGGGAGGCGGATAGCGCGCATCGTCGATAGCCCGAATTTGCCCGAGGGCGAATCGGTATTTATGATCACCGAGGGCGGTATCAGGGATTAATAGGTGTTTCCTTTGATCCGGGCGATTGCCGTCGATATCGATGGCACCATGACCTCCGAGGACAGGAGGCTCGATGTGGCGGCGGTTGAGGCGGTTCGGATGGCGGAAGAAGCAGGGGTGCCAGTTGTTCTCTCGACGGGCAACGTGCTCGCATTTGCGGAGGCTATCGCGACCGTGCTCGGTACCTCAGGGCCGTTGATTGCTGAGGACGGGGGGGTAGTTTTCGACCAGAGGAGCGGGCAGGAGTACGTGCTTGGCGACAGGGTTGAGGCCGACCGTGGGCTTGAAGCGCTTGAACGAAAGTTTGATAGGCTGGAGCAGACCCGCAGCTCCAACCTCCGCTTGGCGGGGCTGACCCTGAAGCGCGCGATAACTGCCGCCCAGGCGATGGAGGTCTTTCGCAGCGAGGGCCTCGACCTCGTAGCTGTTGACTCGGGCTTCGCGATTCACATCAGGAGCCCGGCGGTGAACAAGGGGAACGCCCTGCGTAAGGTCGCCTCCCTGCTCGGTGTGACCACGGCAGAAATCGCCGCAATTGGGGACGCTGAGAACGATGTCGAGATGCTCCAAGCTGCCGGGCTCAGCTTTGCCGTGGCGAACTCCCACGAGGCGGCAAAAAAAGCGAGCACATATGTGACCTCTGGCTCCCACGGGCGAGGGGTAGCCGAGGCCATCGATAAAGTGCTCACTCTCCGCCGCTAGCCTTGGCGACTTTTGATTTAAGAAGCGCCGCTGCCAATTCCTTAAACGCTTTTGCTGCAGGCGATTTTGGTGAACGCACGACCACAGACTCACCCAAAGCTGCCGCGCGCCTGATCTCGACGTTCTCTGGCATTGTCACCAGCACGGGTAGCTCCAACACATTTTCTATTTCATCCTTGGGAAGATCTACGTCTCCCCCACACGCGCGGTTGATTACCACCCCGACCGGTTTGACGCGCAGGCGTTCTGCGACAATCTTCACCTTTAAAGCCTCGGAGACGGAGGTGAGGTCTGGCGTCACGACGAGGACGAGTTCCTGGGCGGAGGCGAGCGCGGTCACAGAATCGTGATTCAAGCCAGAGGGGCTGTCGATGAGCACCAGATCGGCCTTTTTGGTGAGGGCCGCGACCACTTTTTTCAGCCGCTCGAGCTTGACCTTGCGAATCCCATCGAGCGACATGCCGCAGGGCACAACTTTCAGACCTGCCGGGCCGTCGTAAACTATCCGCCGCATTTTCTTCTCATCCGAAAGCACATCGTGCAGTGTGGTTTTTCGCCCCTCAAGGCCGAGCATGAGGCCCAAGTTGGCCATGGTGACATCCGCATCCAAGGCGATGGTTTTCTTGCCGCGCTGCGCGAGCGCCACGCCGAGGTTTGCGGTCACGATGGTTTTCCCTGTGCCGCCCTTCCCGGAGGCTAGGATGATGGTGCGCGTCATACAACTCCGATAATGGTTCACTCGCACAACTTAAAGCTCTACTAGCATAAGGTAGGTGTTGTTTGAATAAAATTTTGCCGCTGCCCGCTGCCGGGGATGATTTTCATAGTTAGTAGTGTCATTACTAACTACGGAAAGAGGCGCGCGTGAGCCTCTACGCCCCGATTTCGCGCGATGAGTACGAGAGGAAACTCAAGCAGCTCGTGCTCGTTTGAGGCCGCAGCGGGTCCTGTCTGCTAGTTAGTAGTCTCATTACTAACTACGAAAACCGCGAGATGTGCAGGCCGGGGCCAACGCTTATTTGAACACCGCTGCAAGGTAACCCCTCAATTTTTTATTTGGTTTAGCACACGTGCAAGCGGTGGGCCGCATGAAAATTTGCGTGATCGCTGACATCCACTCAAATCTCGCGGCGTTTCAGGCGGTGCTCAAACACATGCCGAGGTGCGATGTCACCCTCTGTGCAGGGGATCTCGTCGGTTACTGCGCCGAGCCGAACGAGGTCGTTGACTTGGCAAAATCAAAGAACATGAAAGTCATCCTAGGCAACCACGATTACGGGGCGATCACCAGTGATATCGCTGGCCTCAACCCAATCGCCGCGAGGGCTGTGCTCTGGACGGCCGACAAGCTCAGCGGGGAAAATGCCAAGTACCTGCGCAACCTTCCAGAGCAGTTGAAACTCACCTGCGGTGCGAAGAAGGTGGTTGTCATTCACGGGAGCCCCCGCGACCCGTTGTTTGAGTACGTTTTTCCGGACATCTCCAACCGCGAGCTTTTCAAGCTGGTTCGTGATGTCGACGCGGACATCCTAATTTTAGGGCACACGCACGTGCCGATGATGCGAGTAATCCAAAACAAGCTGGTCATCAACCCCGGCAGCGTTGGCCAGCCACGCGACCGCGACCCGCGCGCCAGCTATGTGGTTCTAACGGTGGACGATGAGGTGGATGTAAAACATGAGCGGGTGGGGTACGACGTCGAAAAAACGGTTGAAAAGATAAGGGCGGCGGGGTTGCATGAAGAACTCGCGACTAGGCTGTATTTCGGTTGGTAGTTAAAGTTGGGGCTGGCTCGGCGGCGCTTGTTCGGCTGGCGGGGCCGTGATGACCGGCTGAACGGGCCGCCCCCTAATCTGCTGAATCGTGAGTGCCCGCTCGCTGACCACGATGTAATCGCGCATCGCGAGCACGGCGCTGAAGGGTATGAGCGGGCTACCCTTGTCGTCCTTTTGAAGCCCTTGAAGGGTTATCTCTTTGCCGAGTTTGACGGCGAGCGCGAGAACTTTTCCATTCACCTCATCTATCAGGATGTCGCGAAGCTGCCCGACGTAAATGCCCTTGTCGGTCAGGATGCCTATTCCACGAAGCCGATTCGCGGATATCTGCGGCAAACCAATCTCCCGTTCTGACTATGCTACCTCTCTTAAAAACCTTAGTAGTGCATCCCGGTAGCTTCTTCAGCCGCACGCTTGCTCTTCCTTTCGGCGAATGTCTCGAATGCTTTTTGGATTTCAGGGGTTAGTGATGGCTTGACCAGTTCCATCGCCCCTCGGAAGTGCTGCATCCGCACCTCCTTTCCCTTTATGTCCTTCCGCAACACCAACATCGCGGCTTCCCGGCAGAGCGCTGCCAGGTCTGAGCCAGCATAGCCCTCGGTTTCCTTTGCGAGTAATTTGAGGTCGACGTCCTTCGCGAGCGGCATGCCTTTGGCATGAATCTTAAGTATCTCCAGTCGGGCTTCCTTGCTGGGGGCGGGCACGAGCACCAGCCTGTCGAAGCGTCCGGGGCGGAGGAGCGCTGGATCCACCAAGTCGGGGCGATTCGTGGCGCCGATCACGACGACATTTTCGAGCTTTTCCAACCCGTCGAGCTCGGTGAGCAACTGGCTTATCACCCGCTCGGTGACGTGGGCGTCCCCGAACCCGGAGCCGCGCCTAGGAACGAGAGCATCGATCTCGTCGAAAAAGATTATCGCCGGGGCTGCCATCTTGGCCCTGCGGAAGGTCTCGCGCACCCCGCGCTCAGATTCCCCCACCCATTTGCTCAGCAGCTCCGGCCCCTTGATAGAGATGAAATTCGCCTCGCTCTCGGTCGCCACCGCTCGCGCGAGTAGGGTCTTACCCGTGCCCGGTGGGCCGTAAAGCAGGATACCTCGCGGGGGTTCAATCCCAATGCGCTTGAAGGCGTCCGGGTACTTGAGCGGCCATTCGACGGCCTCACGCAATTCTTGCTTCGCGCGCTCCAGCCCGCCTACATCTCCCCAGCGCACGTCCGGGACCTCGATGAGCACCTCGCGCATAGCTGAGGGTTCAACCATCTTCAAAGCGTTGTCGAAGTCTTCCTTCGTTACCTGAAGTTTTTCCAGCACCTCTGGCGGGATGATTTTTTCATCTAGTTTGATTTGAGGTAGAATTCCCCGCAAAGCGCTCATCGCCGCCTCCTTCGCTAGCGCCTCGAGATCAGCACCGACGAAGCCGTGGGTGATATTTGCGTAGCGGTTGAGGTCGACGTCCTTCGCGAGCGGCATGCCTCGGGTGTGGATTTGCAGGATTTCCTTACGCCCATCGCGGTCTGGCACTCCTATCTCTATCTCGCGGTCGAAGCGCCCAGGTCTACGTATGGCGGGATCTAATGCATTAGGGCGATTGGTAGCCCCAATGACAATCACTTTTCCGCGGGCTTTTAATCCATCAAGCGCCGTGCAGAGCGTCGCCACCACGCGCCGCTCGACTTCCCCGGTCACCTCCTCGCGCTTTGGAGCTAAGGCATCGAGCTCATCGATGAATACTATCGAGGGCGCATTTTTCTCCGCATCCTCGAATACCTTCCGGAGCCTCGCCTCGCTCTCCCCATACCACTTGCTCATAACCTCGGGCCCAGCGATCGAGGTGAAATTCGCCCCCGACTCATTCGCAACTGCTTTTGCGATCAGCGTCTTCCCGGTGCCGGGCGGGCCGTGGAGCAACACCCCCTTAGGTGGTTCTATACCTAGCCGATCAAACACCTCAGGATGTCTTAGCGGGAGCTCAATCATCTCACGCACGCGCTGGATCTCTTCCTTCAACCCACCGATGTCCTCATAGGTAACTGCCGGAACCCTGAGTTCCTTAACCTCAACCGCTTCCGGCAGCACCTCAACGTCGGTGAGCTCCGTAACTAGAACTATGTTAGAGGGAATCGTACCAGTAACGACGAACCTGACCTCGCCGAGCCCAAAAGGTGCCCCAATCTCGCCGAATACATCACCGAAAAACTGGGCAATCATGGAATCAGCTCCCCAACGCACCGGTTCCTCAAAAGTTGTAGGCGTTATGACATCACCTTTTGTAACCGGTCGCCCGAGCAAGTTCTGCTTTAGGGCGCCCCCGTGGATCATCAAATGGATGCGTGGATCAGCTGGAGCTAGGGTGACGCTTTTGGCCTCTTTCACCTTGGCCTTTCTGGTTGTGACTTTTTCACCGATGGATGTGCCAGCGTTGCGACGTATCAAACCGTCCACACGAACGACATCCAGCCCCTGATCTTCCGCGTACCCCTTGACCGCGATCGCACCAGTTGTCTTCGTGCCCTCTATCTCAAGGATGTCTCCCTGCTGGATATCGAGCTTCTTCATGATGCGCTCATCCACCCGCGCTATGCCCCGCCCGACATCGGCCTGCTTACGCGCCTCCGCGATCGTGAGCTTCAATTCCTTCTCGGCCATCTGACCACCCTAAATCTCCACCTCGAATTTTTTCCACTCGACATGTACGCTGAACTCACGAAACACGCGCTCGACCTTCGTCGCGTGCTTAGCTTCCACCATCAGGGCGCTTCGGCTCACGAACTCCCAGACGCCCTTGGGAAGCTCGTCCAGGATGCCTGAGGAGTGTCCCTTGCCGGTCTTCGTTGGATAGTCGTAGCCATTGAGCGCGCGGTAGAATAGCGTGGCTGGCGAGCCGCGGCTCTTCACGTCCCAGACCAGAAGCACTTTTCGCATAGTCTCACAGTTGTTATATTTATAACAAGTATTTGCCTTATAAAGCTTTTCGGCGGGGGGGGAAACTCGGTATGTTTTATTCTTATTTGTCATGCCATACAGTAATGCAGGGGACATAGATGAAGCTGGCTTTCATCGACTGCAGCCTCGCGGGTGTCTCGGGCGACATGCTGACCGCCGCTTTCATCGACGCTGGTGCTCCAGTTGAAAAGGTTAGAAACGCGATGCTCAAAGCCGCTAGACCATTTGGCGGTGCGAAAGTCGGGATCAGACGTGTGAGCGTCAACGGGATTGGTGCGGCACGCGTTGAAGTCAGCACCCGCGACCGTGGCGGCAGAAGCTACGTCGATGTGGTGAAAAAACTCGGGGCGCTTAAGCTGCAAGCCGCGGTAAAAAATACCGCGATGGAGGTGCTCGAAAGGCTGGCGCGCGCGGAGGCCAGGGTGCACGGGGAAAAGCTCGAAAGGCTGACTTTCCACAAAATCGGCGCGGCGGATGCCATCGCAGACATCACCGGCTGCTGCGCTGCTGCACACGAACTCGGCCTGCTGAAATGCAAGGTCCTATCGAGCGAGGTAGCCGTTGGGCGCGGCTTGGTCTCGACGGGGCACGGTTTGGCCCCGTTGCCCGCCCCGGCGACGCTCGAGGTGTTGAAGGGTGTGCCCATCAGGGGGAAAGCTGTGGACGCCGAGCTCACCACACCGACAGGCGCTGCGCTGCTCACCACCATCACCGATGAGTTCGTGGACTCCTTTCCAGAGATGCGGGTAAAATCCGTGGGATACGGCGCGGGAAAAAAGGAGATGGGTGATCCAAATCTGGTCAGGGTCTGCATCGGCAGTGCAAAAGGGGGTTCGCTCAAATCCGAAGAAATCGTTGTACTCGAGACGAACCTCGATGATGTCTCGGGTAAAATCATCGCGTACGCCATCGAGAAATTGCTCGCTGAAGGAGCCCTAGACGCAAGCGCCGCGCCGATCCTCATGAAAAAAGGTAGACCAGCTTTCCTCGTCAAGGTGCTCGCTAGACCAAAAGATGCCGAGCGGTTCGCACACCTGCTCATGCTCCACACCGGCACGCTCGGTGTTCGCATTGTACCAACGCGGCGTTATGTGCTGGAGCGCGAACTCGTGCCAGTCGAACTGGCGCTTGCGGGGCGGAAATTCAAAGCCCGGGTGAAGGTGGCGCGCGAGGGCGGCAAGCTCGTCGGTCTGGCGGCTGAGTACGAGGACGCCAAGCGCATCGCCGAGCGAACTGGGCTAGGCATACGGTGTGTGATTGCCCGAATTGAGAAAGCGGCAAGCGTTCGCGGTGAAAAAACGTGTTGTTTGTAAGTGATACACGTGTGTCATGCACCTAAAAAATCTTTCAGTTCAAATCGAGTGACACACGTATGTCAGCCCGATGTGCTACACTACCGGCAAAAATGATACATCTATGTGAATTCTCCGCCGGTTCCGCCTCCGTGTTT
>DYFS01000022.1 GCA_020725055.1 Candidatus Hadarchaeum sp.
AAAACACCAAAGCTTAAACCCAACGCGCCTTTAACTCACATGCGGAAGTACTGAAAAAGGTTTTTGACCTTGGTTGAGGCATCGACATCCTGTATTGGTTTGCGAAAAATCGCAGGGTTCACTCGACTCCAAAAGAAAAATGCAACCCGCTATGTTAGAATTGAATTCTGGTGCGGGAAGGGATTTGAACCACCTTTAGAACCCCCGTAATAAGAAGATCGGCTTTTGGCCCTAGCCCTACCCCTAACCATAACCGAAACCTTAAGAAGCGCCTATTCTTAGTTCCATTGATGTCGATGAAGCTCCACTTCATGAGTTATAGATTTGGGGAGGAGGTGTTGAGCAGTCGTGAATTTAGAAAACTTAAAAAAGCGATCATAGATATCCTTCAAAACGCGCCAGTTCCAAAGCTTGCCTCACCAAAAATAAGAGAACGAAAGGGTGAGAAAAAGAGAGTTTTTACTACAGATCAAACGGCCTTGAACAAGTACCTTGATAAAGAATTTGAAAAAAGAGGATGGGAAATAGCACCGAAAGTCACTGCCGATAAAGTAACGGAACTAGAGGCCGATTATAAAAAAGGGAAGGTACAAGTTGAGGTACAGTTTGGAAATATCGCAAGATGGTATACGGATGTGTTCAAGTTGCAAGTGTCATATTCGCTTGGTCTCATAGATGTGGGAGTATCCGTAGTTCCAACTAAAAAATTTGCAGATACGATCGACGAGAATGTAGCTTATTTTGAAAGAGTTACGAGGGAGCTACCATACGCGAAGATGTCGATTACTTTACCTATTCTTGTGATTGGTATTGAGCCCAGCTAACAACGTTCTTCCACTCAAGGGGTACTCTAGCCACTTTTTCTGTTCCTGTAGGTTGATAAATTGGCTTGCCTAACGGCCGTTTTTTCAATGTACCTTCTAACGCTTTCTTTACTCGTTGGTAAGCGATACTTGAATAAATTCTTTCCTTATCTACCCCTATTCCTTTCCTATCGTGTAAAAGGGCCGCAACTATTGAAGAGCCAACCCCCATAAAGGGATCGAGAATCACATCTCCTTCATTGGTTAGGGCTAGGACAAGTCTTTCAACTAATTCTATCGGAAACTGGGATGGATGAATAGTTTTTTCAGGGTGATTGCATTTAACGTTTGGGATATCCCATATTTCTTCTCTCCAGTCACGGATAACTATGTCCCAAATGTCAGATGGATTTTTTCCTAAAGGATGAGAAGTGAGTTTTCCCTTGTTTGGACCTTTATATGCGCGTTTTCCAGGATATTTTTGGGGAACTCTTACAGCATCTAAATTAAATGTGTAACCATCACCTTTGGTAAACCACAAGATAACTTCGTATCTTCCTGAGAACCTCTTACTTGCGTGGAGTCCATGTCCAAACCGCCAAATGATTCTGTTTCTCAGCTTAAGTCCTAAATCCGTGAAAATTTTATAAAAATATACATCAAGAGGAAAAACTTCTCCGTTCTCTACGTAATTTCCCACCTCCCAGCACAAACTTCCACCTAGTTTTAATACATCAACACAAAGTTTTGCAACTTCTTTCTGCCAGTTTAGGTATTCTTCAAATTCTACGCGTTTCTCGTAAGGTTTACCCACGTTATATGGGGGTGAAGTCACGACTAACGCCACGCTATTTTTTAAAGCACCGTCTTTTAAAAATTCTAAAACATCATTACACGCAAGAACTGCGTCGTAACCCTCCTTAAAGTATTTACCATAAAGAATTTTTCTGCCCTTCACGACTTTCTCTGTGGGAAATGGTACATTACCAAAATTCACA
The DNA here is from genome assembly GCA_020725055.1 of Candidatus Hadarchaeum sp. Lineage (GTDB taxonomy): Archaea > Hadarchaeota > Hadarchaeia > Hadarchaeales > Hadarchaeaceae > DYFS01. The sequence goes on from DYFS01000022.1 coordinate 1,802, forward strand.
GCACGTTGGGCCAAACTCGAACTTTTTAACCCCATCCTCTCCCCTTCCCCGGACCATCGTATTAATTTTTCATCGCCCGCTATTTCTGTTTTTGGGAGAGGGGCCCCACCAAAACTATTCGCGTGATCGGAGCCTTCCCGCAGGAATAAAAGCAAACTTGCTTGGATATTCCCAGAACGCGCTTCTCCGCCCATTCTTCCCGCCGAGGCTTTGGGTGGAGGTTCTTTATAAACGAGAAACAACCGCCGCCTAACTGACTAGCCACCATATCCATGACCCCCTTTCTCTTGTTTGTTTTCCACGTATCTTTCCTTCCATGGCTAAATTTCTCAGTCGATGGATAACTAAGTGACGTGGCTGTTTTACAGCATCAACTATTTCATCTGTCGTTAACGGCTCGTTCGAGTTTTTAACAACTTTATAGATCTGTTGGGTCAACTCATCCATTAACTTCCCAATTTTCTTCTGTTCCACAGGTATATAAACCTATGTGTTCACCGATAGCTTTATATACCAGTAGTTTCACAAGTAAATATACTGGTGGAGAAATGAGAAAGATAGAGGTTCGAATCCCGGAGCAGCTCTACGAGAGCTTTGAAGCGAAAAGGGAAACGCGGGGTTACCCATCGCTATCAGAAGCCGTCCGCGAGCTCATGCGGAGGTTCACCGAAGCGTAGGTGAGCATGTTGGCCGAGCGGGTTACCAAGACGGAGGTTATCATAAAACTACTCAGCGACGGCAAGCCGAGAACGGTTGCAGAGTTGAGCGATGAACTCGGCCTTCGGAACCTTGACTCCCTTTTGAGCAACATGTGGAGAAGAGGCCACGTTTTAGCGAGCGAGAAGATGTCGATTTACAAACCCCTAAAAGAGAACGGCTCTTGGCGCTGGAGCCGGAGCAAGCAAAGGTGGTACACCGTTGCCGACGAGCCCCGGGTGATTAAGCAAGTCGCATACGAGACTTGGGACAAGCGCCACGGCAAGGTGGTCAAGAGGACAGAGAACTTGGTTTTCACGATTCATGAGGAAGCCAATGACACCTCGACGCGGGAAAGCATCGGCGCGAGGATACTCGACACTCTCGAAGAGTCAAACATTGCCCTGTTTGTGGGGGAAATCGCTGGAGAGGTGAACGCTGGAAAAGGGAGAATTGCATCGGCACTCAACTACCTCCTGAAGAAAGGGAAGGTCAAGAAAGCTGGCTGGTTCAACCCCCTTACCGGAAAAGAGGCGGTATTCGACAAAGGCTACCTCTACTTCCTGACGAACGAGCGGTATAAGCAGAGGCTCGCCAAGAGAAACGTGCTGAGCGGCGTCAAGCAGGCGGTTTACGAGCGGATAAGACTCAACACTGAAACGCAACACAGGTTCACGCCCCATCGTGAGCTCTTTTCACCTAGATCAAAGGATGCCACGCTGATCATCAGGGAGCTTCAGAGCGTCTACCAGGACCTCGCTAAGGAGGAGATCAACGGGGAGCCGTACTACTACATCGCTGGCATCTTGGGCGAGAAAGAGCTCGAAAAGGAGAGAAATTACTGGCAAGGCATCGACAGCAGGAAGCGGAGCAGGAGCAACCTCATCGGGCACGCCCACGAGATCTTCTGTCACGTTGCGCTCGACCGGATGTGGGAGAGCAAGGACCTGAAGATCGAAGAGATGTGGTGGGAGTTCAGCATAACCCGCGACGGGAAGAAGCGCTACACCGTCTACAAGAACCGAGCGAGCGACCCGGCGAAGCTGGTCGAGATGGACAGGGTACTCCACATGAAGCTGGCCCCCTTCACGAACGGGCGCTACGTGAGGGAGATCGTGCTAGTCTTCGAGATGAAGTACGTTAGGCAGCCTAGGAGGGAGCACTGGGACGACTTCGTGGCTAAGCTGGCCGACACCTTCGACTTCGGGCCCAAGGCCAGCCTACCGGCGATCGGTGGCGGAAGAGTTGTCGTCCGAGCGCCCAAGTTCAACGTGGTTCCTGTGATGATCGCCACCTGGAAAGGCAAGGATGAAATTGAGGTGGGTGGTAAGATGGTGAACTTCGCGCAATACGTGCAGATGCAGGGCGGGATCGTGATCTACACAGGAGAGTTGGAGCGCTATTTGAATGCAATATTAGGCAGAAAAGTGAGTTTTCAGAAAGTGTTTAGGGAATGGTATTCGGATCCAGAACGGCACGGAGAGTTTACAAGCTACCTTACTGAATTCGCGCTAAGGCATTAACTTGCGCATACTAATCAAAACAACTAGCTTCTTATCAAGCCACATAGAAGAATGATTGGCGCAGGTAACCGCGTGGGGAACAGCGGGCGAACCGGATGAAAGCCCACGGCGGACCATGGGGGCTCTGGCCTCCAAATCCCCTAATAAGGACGCTCCGGAGTGCGGCTATGCCTGCGCTACGTAAGCACAACTCCCCGCAAAACCTCGAAATTTGGGGTTTTAGTAAAGCGTCAAACTTCAGCCATAGGACGAAGCCCGCCGTCATCCCTCGTAGTAACTCAGACGCTTCTTGAGCTCCCGTTCCTCCTCGATTAGGTCGGTGAGCTTCTTCAGCAGGATGAGATTCTCATGCAGAAGCGTAACCCATCCACACAAGCAGTCGATGAAGGACTTGAGTTCTTGGTTTTCTGCCATAATTTTTTTGACTTCATCAGGGATTTTTGGTGTCAGGGGCATCATGGTGAGGTCTTCTGCGAGTTCTGGGTCCAGCTCGTAGGCTTTCCGAAGGCATTCTTCGCCCTCCTCCTTCTTCCCACACCGCATCAAAACTACCGCCTTGGCCGCCCATGGTGGGCAGTACTTCTCATCCAGCTTTGTCGACTCGTCAAAACATCTCAAAGCTTCATCGTAGTTCTTCTTTGCCGCATGAATGGCGCCTATGTTGTACCACGCTTGGGGGATACGAGGGCCGCGCTTGATCGCCTCCTCATAACACTTCACGGCTTCGTCCTCCTTCCTCTCCACGCGATGCAAAAAGTTTCCCTTGCTCAGCCACGCTCTCGCGAAGTTCGGGTTGAGCTCGATACACCTGTTGAATGAGTTCAGGGCTTCTTTGTCTCTTCCAAGATCCGCGAGCGCTAACCCCATGTCATGCCACGCCCCGAAATTTTCAGGGTCGACCTTCAACACGTTCTCGAAAAGCTTCACTGCCTTTTTAGGATCCCCGGCCATCATCAGTTCGGCTGCCTTGTCGCACGCGGCATGCACCTCGTCCTCGGCCATCGCCCCAGCTTCGCTGAGACGCAACTCCCTGTGGTGAACCTCAGTTTTATGCTCAAGCATATTTTCTAGTTTCACCTTCGCGCCGCAGAACTGGCAGGTTCGGAATTTTTCAGGCTCAGCCAAGGGCCCACCTTTTCCTCTCCTTTTCGATCTCTTTTAGCTCAGTTATCCATCCTTTTTCGCCCCATTCTTTGCAGAGTCTTGTGTATTCCTCCCTCTTGCCCAACAACGTGAGAATGGTCACTAATAGGAACCTTTCGTCAGTTGACTGCCAAGATTCAGCTTTATCCTTCACCCTTTCGACTCTTTCTCGGGCCAGCTCTTCCGCCCGCAGCAGAGTTTCTTCCGACAACACGCTAAGGATTGGATCAAGACCATCATCAACACCATAATCGCGTGCTTTGAGGTACAAGTCCACGATGTCTTCCGCTGAAATCGTGCCCTTGTCCCTCGAGGCCTTCAACGCTCTTGCGCAGGGGCCCCCTAACGAAATTATGAACTCCCCAAAATTGCCATCTGAATCGTCTATCCCGCTGTTTTCGAGAGCATCCACGCTTTGTTTGATGAAGTAAAATAGCAGTTCAGAAGCCCCCCTCACGAACCCCGACTTCGCCAGTCTTTGTATTTGCTCCGCGAACTGTTCCAATCCGCTCACGTATTCATAGACGTTCGGGTATTGGACGTAGTTAGCCTCGGCCAAACGTCCGTCTATTTCTCTCTTGAAAAAGGAAACGTCGACCGCCTTTTTCACTTTTATGTGCGTTTCGACGAGAAGAGACTTTGAGGTCCGTATCAGAGTAAGCATGATCTAAGATTATACCAACGAGTTCATCCTTGCTTTTTGAGCGCAAGTTGTTTTCCACCTCTTTCGTGCTTATCTGCGTGATACCGCCGCTTTTTTCCACCAGCGAGAGGAGAACTGCAACGATGTGCTTGCAGAACCCGCCGAACGGGCATGTGCAATTGGACTCCAATCTTTTACCTTTTCCCTCGATGTGCACCGAATAGAGTGTTCCACCCCTCCCAAGCACCTTTGCCCTGACATCCTTTTCTGTTTTTACTATCTCTCCGACATGCCTCCCGACAAAATAATCATAACCTCTCGAGAAGACCTTGTCACTTGCCATTTTCTTAACTTTTGTTTCAGTCAAACTTTCTAATGCACTCATCTTTTCATCCTCTCTTTTTATCTCACCTTCACCGTGTATGTCTACAAAGCGAATTATGTATTGGTCGTGTAAAATATCTATTCCCTACCAGCTCAGGGGTTCTAAATCCAGGCTGGAGCTACTTTCACTTGTCCTGACAAAAGCGGGACGCTTGTCATACGGGAACCCTGAAAGGAGCCCGATCCGACTTTTTCAGCCTATGGTGCGGGGGAGGGGATTTGAACCCCCGAACTCCTACGAGACCAGATCTTGAGTCTGGCGCCTTTAACCGGGCTTGGCTACCCCCGCAAGTGAAAGGTTTTTTGCTCTGAGTTAATTAAGTCTGCGGGAGTCCATGGCTGAATTCGAGCCGCGTCGCGCGTTCGAGCACATAGATAAGCTCGCCTACGAGATCGGCCCACGCCTTGCTGGTACGCGGGGTGGGCAACAGGCGGCGCGGTACATCCAGAAACAGCTCGAGAGCCACGGCTACAAACCAGAGGTGCAGGAGTTCAGCTTCATCCCGAGGGCCGTAAAAATGCGCGCCAGGGCCATCTCCCTCATCGCCGCCTTCGCCGCATCGCTCCTCCTGCCCCCCCTCGCCTCCCTCGCCGCGTTCCTGCTCGCCGTTCTACTCGGCTATGCCCTGCCTTACATCACACCGAAACGGCTTGGCAGAAATATCGCTGCCGCTCTAGCTCCTGGGGAACCAAAAGCACGCCTGATCATTGGGGGGCACTATGACTCCGCCCGCTGCGCAGTCCGCCCGGGCCTGAACACCTTCGTGAAATTCGCCTTTCTGCCCACGATCATCACCTTCTTGGTGCTCTCGCTCGCACGGCTCGCGTGGATTCCGCCCCTGGCCTGGTCCATTGCTTGGGTTTGCTTAGCCCCGTTTTTCCTCGCTGTGTGCGCGGTACTCATCTCCGCTTCCAGCAAACGTGTTTCTCCCGGGGCCAACGACAACGCATCCGGGGTCGCGGTGATGCTTGAAGCCGCACGCGTTGCCGCAGAGTCCCCGCCGAGCGACATCGGGCTAACCTTCGTGGCGTTCGACGCCGAGGAGCAGGGCCTAATCGGCTCCAGCGAGTTCGTGAAAAAGCAAAAATCGGTTGGAAAGCTCGCAATGCTCAACCTCGACACCGTGGGTGCTGGCAAGCGGGCGTTCGTGGTGGAGGGCAACGGGCTCTTCCGAAGGCGCCGGACCACACCCGAACTCAATGAGGCTCTTGCGCGATGCTGCGGGCGCGCCGGGCTGAACGCGAAACTCTGGTGGGCCGTGCTCGCCGGGCATGACCACATCCCGTTCCTGCGCGCGAAGTTGCCAGCGACGACCTTCACCGCGGATGCCCCGAACAAAGACGACTTCGCAACCGCTTTTGCGAAAAAACTTGGGCTGCAGAATGCCCGTTCGCGAGGCTACCGTTACATACACACCCTCGAGGACACCCCCGACCGAATCGAACTCATAAATATCGAACGCGCCGGGCAGGTGGTGCTCGGGTTTATTGGGGGATTTGGTAAATGAATGTTGGGGTAGTCATATAAAAATTGGGCTGATGGCGGACACGCACGACCGGCTCGAGGCGGTGGAAGAGGCAATCGATTTCTTCAACCGCGAGGGGGTCACACACGTGCTGCATGCTGGCGACTTGGTCTCGCCGTTCGTCGCGCCGAAGTTTGCGAAGCTGAAAGCGAAGCTTCACTACGTTTGGGGAAACAACGAGGGTGACAGGGAATTCATACGCGTGAAGTTCGGTGAAATCGGAGTAGAGCCGCTTGGGGATTTTGCTTCATTGGAGTTGGAAAGCAGAAAAATAGCCCTTCTCCACGGCACGCACGAAGAAATCGTCGGGGCGCTTTTGAAGTCTGGTGCTTACGATGTGGTCGTCCGAGGGCATAACCATCGAGCGGAAATCGTCGAGGGCAAGACGCTATTGATAAACCCTGGCGAGGTGTGTGGCTACCTAACCAAGCGCGAGACGGTTGCGGTGCTCGACTTGGCTGAACTGAGCGCAGAAATCATCGAGCTATAGGTTTCGGACATGGTACTTTTTTAACAACAGATTTCCATATCTGTGGGGTACTGATTTGATTGAACCGGTGCTCTTGATCACCCTAGCCGCGGGGTTCTACGTGGGGTGGAGCATCGGTGGCAACGATGCCGCAAACGCGATTGGCACGGCGGTTGGGGCTAGGATTCTAGTTTATCGAAGAGCAATCATCCTTGTCGCACTCGCGTTCATTGTTGGAGGAATTTTGGAGGGCCACCATGTCGCTAAAACAATTGGGGAAAAAATCGTCACCGCCCCGGCAGGTTCTCCCGTGCACCCATTTTTGTATGTCACAGCGGCGGCTGCGATAGCGCTACTTTGCGCCGCGATTTGGGTTACCATCTCTACTAGACTCAAGGTGCCGATATCAACCTCGCACTCGATAGTAGCCTCCGTACTCGGAGCGGGGCTCGCGATAAGCGTCTTTACCGGAGTGCCAACGGTGATCCGTTGGGGCACGATAACCAAAATAGTTCTCAGTTGGATTTCAACCCCATTTGCAAGCATCTTTCTTGCATTTATTTTCTTCCGCCTTTTTGGGTGGGCACTCGGGCGCGTGAAAGAACCAGCAAAAATCAACCAAATTTTCTCAGTCTCCGTCGTATTGGCAGGCATTTACTTCGCTTACAGCGTTGGCGCTAACGACGTTGGAAATGCTGCGGGTGTTGTCGGCACGGTAATGGGTGGTGGGATTGGTCCGATGCTTCTGCTGTTCGGTGGAGTGGCGCTCGCATTCGGCGCCATAACCTTTAGCAGCGGGGTTATCGAAACGGTCGGGAAGGGCATAACAGCCCTTGGCCCAGCAAGCGCATTTGGGGCGCAGCTTGCAGCGGCGGTGACTGTGCATATTTTTACCCAGTTTGGAATCCCGGTTTCGACCAGCCATGCTATCGTTGGGGGGGTTGTGGGCGTCGGGCTGGTTAAGGGGACACATGCGATCGGCGGCAGGGCGCTTTCGCTCATAACACTTTTTATGATACTAACCCCGATAGTCGCGATCCTGTTATCCTTCGGCGCCATGTGGGTCAAAATAACGCTTTTGGGGATCTGATTGGAAGCTTGGCAAATCTGGCACACCATCGGGCTTGCGGTCGGTCTGCTGGTAGGTTATTTCGCTGACCCGTATTTTGGGGCGCTGGCCATCATCATTTATGCCGCTTGTTTTGAGGCGTCGAGGGTTGATGAAAAATTCAAGATCCGCCGAAAGCGCTCCCGCAAGTAACGATCGCTGCACCAAAATTTTCATCCGATTGTTTTAAGGCTATTTGTAACGGTTAACCAAATTGGGACGGATATACGTGATTGAACTCGTGCTGGTTGCGACGCTTGCTGCCGGTTTTTACATGGGCTGGGGCATGGGGGCAAACGACGCAGCGAATTCTATGGGCACCTCAGTCGGCTCACGGATTCTAACCGTAAGACGAGCCATACTTCTGCTAGCACTCTTCGCCATATTGGGCAGCGTGCTTCAAGGACACCATGTGACGAAAACGGTTGGGAGGGGTATAGTCTTTTTTGAAAACAAAGATTTTGATAACGAAAATATTGCAATGGCGTGGGGTCAAGCCGAAAACATTCTCCCTGAAAATATTACCTTACCTCCGGGTGCAAAAATAACGCCGTTTACATTTGTCCCGTGGGCGGCTTTCGCATCGATCTTCGCGGCCGCGTGCTGGGTGCTGGTTGCCACCCGCCTCGGGCTGCCCGTTTCCACATCTCACTCCATCGTCGGCGGGGTTATGGGGGCTGGTTTTGCGCTCGTGACGTTGGCTCCGCCAGCCCTCGCCGCCAGCGGTGTGACGATCGGCTTCACCAAGTTCTTTCAGATAGCCCTCTCCTGGATTCTGGCCCCGCTCGGCGCAATAGCGTTCGCCTACTTGACTTTTCATGCCACCAGCCGCTCGTTAGGGCGCGTCAAAGATATCGCCCGGCTCAACATGATCTATTTTATTATGGTGGTGGCGACCGCGAGCTACATGGCGTACTCATTTGGGGCAAACGATGTCGGCAACGCTATCGGCGCGATTCAAGCGGCTAATCCTGGCCTTAGTATGCAGATGGTGGCCCTCTTCGGAGGCGTGGCGATAGTATGCGGGGCAATCATGTACAGCCATAAAGTGATTGACACTATAGGTAAGCGAATCACGGTTCTCGCTCCAGCCACGGCCTTTGCCGCACAATTTGGCGCCGCCCTAACCGTGCACATCTTCACCATGTTCGGCATTCCGGTCTCAACTAGCCACGCAGCCGTGGGTGGCGTTATCGGTGCCGGCCTCGTCAAGGGAACATCAGCTGTTAGCGGCCGTAAAGTCAGGTGGATCTCTTTGGCATGGGTCCTGACGCCGTTAGTAGTCATGGGGATATCTTTCGGGCTTACGTGGCTTTTGGTGGGTGCATGATATGGAAAGGTGGCAGTTGATATTTCTAGCAATAGTTTTGTCTGGCTTGCTGATTGGGTGGCTCTCGAATCGCCCTTTGGTGGGGCTCACGTTTATGTGGGCGTGTATGATATCGATCGAAGTAACTCACTCGATGAAAAGCCGGAGGAAAGCTAGGCGCTGAATGTGTAGCTGATTAGTTGAATCACGTCGCCCGCATCCTCAGCCACGTTTGAAATCTCACCCATCAAGTGAATGATCTCCTTGGCTTGAATCAGGCTGATAGGATCGAAGAGCTTCTCAATACCATAAAGCGTCTTGATCAATTTTTCCTCAAGCAGATCTGATTCGTGCTCCGCCAGTTCGATCTTGTTTGTTTCCTTAAGGGATTTCTCAACGTCCGATATCAGTGCATCGACGGCTCCTTGGAGTGCCTCGACGGTCTTAACCGCCATGCCAGCGATTTTTACGAATCCTTCTCTAATAGCTCTGGCCTCAGCTTTTTTCCTCTCGGCTTTAGCAAGGACATCGATGAGCTGGCCTCTCCATCTAACCGCGCGCGCCGCGTCTTGGGTCACGTCGGCAACATCGTCTACCCTCTCGGCTAGCCTGCTCAGATCTGGCCTAAAGGCTGGCAGAAAAGCCCCCTCACCTAAGCTAGCCTCGAATTTCCTCCGTATCGCGTCGGCATCCGTTTCCGCGCGATCGAGTTCCGCACCCAACACATCTACCTTCTTTAAATCCCGTCTAGAAAAAGCGATGATTAGCTCCTCAAACCTCTTTACCACATCTAGCACGGCCGCAGCGTGTTTTCTTAGCAGCTCTATCGTGGCTTTTTCCCTCTTCGCCCCAAGTGGCAGGAACCCAATACTTGCGATTTCCAGCAAAGCCTCACCACATTACCTACGGCAATAGTCATTTAAATTGTTTGGCCGGTTTTCTAACAAGCCTAGAGCCGCAAGCCTCACACTCCACCCTCTTAACAGAATAAAGCTTGCCGCATGCCGGGCAAACCATCTGCCATGTGAAAACCTCGGTGATGCCCCTCATGACGACTCGCCTGAAGGGAATGCCAAACATGCTCGCCAAGTTCTGAATCGCATAATCATCTGTTATCAACTTGGGTTCGTCTCCGGCGCGAAGCATGTCCAACGACAACGCCAGAAGTTTTATATCTGTATTAGAAACTTGGTCCCCCGTTTGACTCACTTTTTTCCCGACTTCCGACAACGCCTCTTCAGAAGGTTCCATCACCAGAATTTTGCCCGCATCCGCGGCAGTTTCGAGCTCCAGTTTCGAGTACAGATCCTTGGCTTCGTTGAGCACCTCTTGCACGGTCACTTGTCTAACCTCGATGATGCTAGGGACAAAACCCGCAATTACCGCGGAGGTGTCCAAAACGTAGACCTCGCGTGTCACTACAACTTCTCCCTGACCTTTTGGTAGAACTCTCCGCGCCATTTGAAAAACTTCGCTGGTTTCTCTGAGCGGTGCAGTAGCAGTTCATCATCCGAGCCGACCTCAGCTACGCGCTGACCATCGATGAGCACAGATGCCCTGCGGTTCGGTCGCGTGAGTTTTACCACGATTTTGCTCGCCATCGGTACCACGAGGGGGGAGACGCGCGGGCGAGCGGCACACACCGGCACTATCGCAAATGCATCCACGCGGGGGTCTACCACCGGGCCACCTGCCGCCAGAGCGTATGCTGTGCTCCCCGTAGGTGTGGCGATTATCACGCCGTCCCCCTGCGTACACATAGCGGCCTCGCCGTCCACGAGAACCTTGAACGCTAGGCTTTTGCCGAGGATGGCTGAGGATATCGCCGCCTCGTTCAGCGCGTCCGGCAGGCGCTTACCTGCAGCTTTTACGACAAGCCTCTCCCGCTCAACCATTGGCAGCTGTCCAGCGGCTAGCTTTCTGACCGCTTTAGGGGCATCCCCGGGCGCAACGTCCGCTAGAAATCCGGTTCCGCCCATGTTTATGCCGAGGACTGGCACATCGGGCGCCTGTTGATGGGCAAAGAGAACAGTCCCATCACCGCCTATTGTAATTATGGCATTTGTTTGCATCGCACGAACCTGCGCCCCACGTCTCCTCAGCTTGACCGCTAGCTCCCTCTCAAGAACGACATCTTCTTTCGAGAGGATTTTCAACAATCTGCGCGTGAGCTTAACTGCTCCAGGCAGATCTGGGCGCGCCACTATACCTACTCTCATCTTCATACCCAATCACGTTCGGTGGCGAGAGTTTTAACTTTGTGCTGGCACCAAATTTTTAAGGTATTGGCTGGAAGAGATGATGGGGCGTTTGATGGCGGTGGAAATGACTGAGGTTGGTAGGCTCAAGGAAGGGCGATTCATCGTTGTGGACTGTGAGCCGTGCCGAATCGTCGGTTATACAACATCCGCGCCTGGAAAACACGGACACGCGAAAGCCAAAATCGACGTAATTGGCCTCTTCGACAACCAAAAGCGAACGGTGCTGAAACCGACGAGCGCGAAAATCGAGGTGCCCATGATCGAGCGGGGAAACGCGCAGGTCTTGGCCCTGCTCGCGAACACCGTGCAGCTCATGGACCTCGCGACATACGAGACGTTCGAGCTGCTTATCCCGATGGAGCTCCGCGGGGAGGTGAAGGAGGGCGTCGAAGTCGAGTACCTGCAGGCGCTCGGCCGAAGAAAGATAGAAAGGGTGAAGGGTTAGTTTTTAAAAAATGAAAAGCAGGAACCTTAGGCCGTATTACGCGCCCAAAGTCGCTGCCAGCACATCTTTCCTCTTCGTGGCCTTCGCAGTTTTATACATCAATTCCTCTTAACGTCTTTCTTCCGTTTCCCTTTGCCCGCTCAATCGCTCTCTTGCACCTTCTTGCCACCAGCGCATCCAATTCCTTGAAGAAATCTCCGCTTGCCCGCATCCCCTTGATCAAACCCCTGACGGCGGACTTCACGACATAGGCCATTCGTTTCACCTCCTCAATTTTTATGGTTAATCGACAAATAAAAGAGCCTCGTAGGGCTTAAAAACTCAACGTTCGCAGCTCGCGCGGACGGGGCATTCACCACACCTCATCTTCCTGCAGTAAAGCCTGCCTAGGCGGAGGAGTGCAACCTCGAGGTTCACGAAGCTCTTGTGGGGTAATCCGTTCGCGCGCCACACCCGCTTGAGCTCCTCGGACGCCTTCCTCAGATCTTTTGATTTGACTAGGTCCAGGTTGCGCGCGGCCAGGAACACGTGCTCCTGCTGTAGAGGATCGGCCTTTTTCCACACGCCGCGGAGCTCGCGTAGGAATATGTTTGTGGTTACGTCCCCGACGCCCTTAAACTCCTTCAAGCGCGCCTCCAAATCTGCCTCATCGCTGGCGCCCTCGTGCAACCGGTTCAGGTCGCCGCCGTACGTGCGCAAGAGCGCGTCCGAAAGCTCCAAGAGCTCCGTCGCGGTCGAAAAATCGTAGCGTACGTAGCCGCCACGATCTAGGCTTTCGACGAGCCTCGACCAGCCGCGAGCTAGGATGCTGCGAGGATTGAGCAGACCATCGCGCTCGAACTGCCTATAGGTGTTCATCGCTATGGTTTCAGAAATTCTGGCCCCGAACAACACCGAGGCGATAAACCACTTGAACACCTCGCCGCTCTCACCCTTTCTCAAGTCGATACCGAGCTGCTCGTGGTAGGGCTTCCCAAGCTCCCCGATGAGCTTGGTGATGAGCGCGCGCTTCATCTGGGTCCCACTTTGGAAAGGCGCTTCAGCTTCTTCAGCTCCTCGCCCGGCATCTCGTAGCTGTGCTCGAGCGACGGAAACTTGCCCACCTTGACCTCTTGTCTGAAATCGGCCAGCGCTTTCGCCATCGCGTCACCGAGCCGGGCGTAGCGCTTGACGAACTTTGGGATATGTGGGCCCGTGAGCCCAAGCAGGTCGTGCAGCACCAGCACCTGCCCATCACAGTAGGGGCCAGCGCCGATACCTACGGTTGGGACGCCGCTCCGTTCGGTGATCAGCTTCGCGAGCTGCCAGGGGACGCACTCGAGCACAAGGCTGAATACACCCGCCCGCTCGAGCACCCTCGCGTCCTCGAGGATTGCGCGTGCCGCTACTTCCGTCTTCCCCCTCACCTTGAAGCCGCCGAGCTGGTGGATCCACTGGGGCGTAAGACCGAGGTGGCCCATGACCGGGATTCCCGCCCGCACGATCGCCTCGATTTTTTCAACCATGCCCCTGCCCCCCTCGACCTTCACGGCCTCCGCGTGCCCCTCCTTGATGAAGCGGCCCGCGTTTCGGATCGCATCCTCGGTACTCGCTTGGTAAGACATGAATGGGAGGTCTCCGACCACGAGTGCTCTCTTAATGGCTTTCGCCACCGCTCTCGTGTGATGAAGCATTTCGTCCACAGTAACAGGTAACGTGCTGGGGTAACCTAGTATCACATTACCTAGTGAATCCCCCACAAGAACAGCATCGATGCCGGCTTCATCGGCTATCTTGGCAGTTGGGTAGTCATACGCAGTTACCATAGCAATGCGTTCGCCCTTAGCCTTCATCCCCATAAGTGAAATGGTCGTGATTTTCTCCATACGACTCAACAGTTTACCTGTGTGGGTGGGTGATTTTAACTTTTAGAATTGAATCGATGCCCAACCCTAAAGCGATTTTATAGGTTTGAGATTCAGTTAGCTTGTGGTTTGATGCTCGGCGGATACACCGGCAAGCTCCTGCGGGTGAACCTCTCAACGGGTTCTATCACCAAAGAGGTGCTCGACAAGAAAACCGCGTACAACTTTATAGGGGGCAGGGGCTACGCGGCAAAAGTCCTCCACGATGAGCTAAAGCCCGGCACAGACGCCCTAGGCCCACAAAACAAGCTCGTGCTCATGACCGGGCCGCTGACCGGAACCGGCTTCCCCGGCGCTGGCAGGACCTCGGTGAGCGCAAAATCACCCCTGACCGGCACGATTTTCGATTCATCGGCGGGCGGCTCATTCGGTGTCTACCTGAAGCGTGCTGGGGTCGACGGGATTGTCATCGAGGGGGCTGCGAGGAAGCCCGTTTACCTACTTGTGGATGCCAATCGCGTCTCGCTCAAAGATGCCGCTGATCTCTGGGGCAAAACCACGTCTAAAACAGGGCAACGTTTGCTGGGGGTGTACAAGAACTCTGGCGTGGCAGTTATCGGTCGGGCTGGCGAAAACCTCGTGGGCGTCGCATGTATCGCGTTCGAAACAGGGGCGGCGAGGGGCGGCATCGCCGGCAGGGGCGGCCTGGGGGCGGTGATGGGCTCAAAGCGGCTCAAGGCAATCGTCGTTCGAGGGGGAAAAAAAATCAAAATCGCCCACCCGGACGCGTTCAAAAAGATTTTGGATAAAATCAAACGCACGATCGAGACGAACCCGCTGACGGGGAGAGACGGCAGCTTGGCGCGCTTCGGCACCGCATTGCTCGTGCACCGGGTGGCTGCCGCAGGTATGTTACCGAATAACAACTTTTCTGGGGCCCACCTCGACTTTGACGATGTTGACGCATTCTCTGGTGAAACGATCAGGGAGAAATACCTCGCCGCACGCTCGGCATGCTTTGCCTGCCCGACGGGGTGCGGCAGGCGCGTGAGGGTCGGGGGTGTGCAGGGCAAGGGCGCCGAGTTCGAAAGCATTGCGATGCTCGGTCCGAACTCTGGGTTTTACAACTACGAAAAAGAGATTCTGCCGCTCTCTGCGCTCTGCGACGAACTCGGGCTCGATACAATTTCGGTTGGCAACATCCTCGGCTTCGCGCGCGGCATTGGCAAGATCGGAACCTTCGGGGCGGTGAAAAAACTGGTCGAAGAAGTCGCGTCTGGCAAGTCGGTGTTCTCGAATGGTGTGGCGAAAGCCGCGAAGAAACTCGGCAAAGAAGCCTCGGCTGCCCACGTGAAGGGTTTGGAGCTCCCCGCCTACGACCCGCGCGGTGCAAGGGGGATAGCGCTGGCCTACGCGACGAGTAACCGAGGGGGCTGCCACCTGCGCGCATACACAATAGCCCCCGAGATCCTGAGCAACCCAGAATTCGTCAACCCGAGCGTCGAAACCGGCAAGGCCAAACTCGTGCGCCGGATGCAGGATGCGTTTGCGGTATACGACAGCCTCGCCGCGTGCAAGTTCCACGGGTTCGCCCTCTTCGGCTCCATCGACTACGGGCTCGATGATATCGCGAAAATCCTGACTGCGGCGACCGGGCTGCTGTGGACGAACGAGCACCTGCACGAAGTCGGCGCCCGCATCTACTCGATCGAGCGGGCGTTCAACGCGCGCGAGGGGCTCGACGGGAGGCATGACGCGCTGCCGAAGAAATTCAAAATCAACCTCCGCCCCATGCTACAAAGCTATTACAAGGAGCGGGGCTGGAATAACAAGGGGGTTCCCATCACTCATCCACCTCTTCGAAAACCGGAGCGCGCGGCGAAGGTCGAGGCCGTCGCCAGCCCACTCGAGTGGCTCGAACTCCCCCAGCTTCAGGTTGCGCTCGACATGGACGCCGATGTCGAGACGATCTGCGCTATCGCCAAACAAGTGTACGCCGGTGGGGCGCGCGTCATCGAGGCCGGGACGCCCGCGGTCAAACGCCACGGCACCGACCTGCTCATTCCCGCCCTGCGGAAAGTCGCCCCCGATGCCCTGCTCGTCGCCGACCTCAAGACGATGGATGTGGGGAACTTGGAGGCGCGGATAGCCTTCAGGGCGGGGGCCGATGTTTCGGCTGTGCTTGCGATAGGGGGTAAAACGAAGATAATCGAGGCGTTGAGCGAAGCCGTCAGGTACGACAGGGCCATCCTCATAGACCTCATCGACTGCGAAGATCCGCTCACCACGCTCGAGGGCTTGGTCAATGAACTAAAAGGCAATGAAAACCGGGTGGTCTTCTGCCTGCACCGCGGCATAAGCGAGCAGCTGAAGGGGCGCGGGATCTACGAGCAAAAGCAGTTGATTGCCGAGGCGAAGAAGCTTGCGGGGCGCTTCCCGCTGTTCGTGGCAGGCGGCATAAAGGAGGGTGTTGCGAAAGATGTCGCTGGGGCGGGGGCGGACGTCTGCATCGCTGGAAGCGCAATTTACAACTCTTCTGATCCAAAGGAAACGGCCAGAAGAATTTTGAAAGAGATAAAGGGAGCCTACAAACGCTGATTCACTCAGATTTTCTATAAAACTTTTCCATGAGTGCATAACGATGGCATATGTTACCATTATCAAAAATCCCGTCACTTGTTAGGATAGAGCGACGAAAACCACGTTGTCGCCGCGAATTACCATGACGCCGTACCGCTTAGCGGCTTGGTTCACCTCCAACTCCACCGCGCCGTCGAGCACCAAGTTCATGTAGACGTCGTAGCCGCGAAGATTGCCCTGGAACTTACGACCGCCTTTGATGCTGACTATCACCGGCGTTTCCAACGCGCGGTCTAGAACATCTGATATGGGGTTCTTGGGGCGTCGGGGTTGCGCCATTTATCGGTCCACCAAACGAGCGGGCCACGGCGCGTTAAAAAGAGATTTTCTTCCCTGAAATCTATCGAACTTCGACACGAAATTAATGTAAACGCGGCAACGTAGTCATTAAGGGCCATCTATGGTGAGCGAAGTGTCTTCCAGCGTGGAAGCCGTGCTGTCGAGCATCGAGTTCAAACACACCCTGCACCTTTACAGCTCGGATGTGAACAAGTACGCAATCCAGGCACCTTTCCTAGCGGCCACGAATGAGGGAGAACGAGCCGTATATGTGACCAACGAAGCCCCCGCGACGGTGATGAAGGAGTTCGAGGGGCTTAACATCGAGCTATCGGTCGTAAAGCCCGACGAGTTGGGGGGGCTAGCGACCACCGATCGCGGCCTGAGGATTGTTGTGGATGCCGGTTCTATCGACCCGAGCGTGCTGCGAAGGCTGAGGAGTCGAGAACGGGAAGCCATCGCCAAGTACATCGACCATTCCAGGCGGGAAAAATACCTAGCCGAAAGCTGTAAGGGCTGCTTCATTTTGTGCACGTATGACATGGGCGAGCTCAGCCCCGATTTGATCAAACAGCTCGTCGCACCCCATGATAAGCTGGTGCTCACGACGAGCGAAACTCTTGCCCACGCGTCGATTACTATTCCCTTGTCCAGGATTCGGTCAAGCACTTCGGCCAAGCTGCTAACACTCGGTGAAACTCCTACCATCCGTTACACCTCCTTTGTTTTTTACACGTGAATCTCCGTCAGCGTCTTTTAAAGGGGTTTTTTCTCGAAACTCACATCAAGGGCTGTTTTGAAATTCGAAAATCGGCGGCGCTTCAAAAGACAGGCGCGCCAGAGAACACTTTCCAGATCCCTCAAAAATCACTCAAGCAACCATTTCCAGAGTGGCAAAAATTCAATCCTTTTTTTACCCACTTTTTCCTCAAACTCGTAGTCTTCCGTTACGACGAGGCCGCGAGATATTTTGAATCTTTTCATCGCTTCAACCAGACCCCCGAGTTCTCTTTTTTTCGTCTCCTCCTTTTCAACATCGAAGCAAACTTGTATCGCTTCGCCTACCGTCCTGCCTTTTTTGACCAAGAAATCGCATCCCCCTTTATTTTTCCAGTAGTAAACCTCATGCCCGTCCTGTAGCAGCTTGAGGAGCACGATGTTTTCGTAGAGTTTGCCCAAGTCTTCCGAGACGGTGAAGCACACGGCGTTTCTCATGCCCGTGTCCACGCAGTAAACCTTCCTCGGGTTCACCTCCTGCTCCTTCAGCGACCACGCGAATTTTTTAACGAAGAAAACCAGCTGGGCGTAATTCAGGAAGTACGAGAACCGCTCCACCGTGTTAAAAGGCAATCCGATGAACTTCTTTATCCGGTTGAAGGAGATAAGCGATGATACGTTCGTCAAGTAGTAACTGGCCAGCGCTCTCAGTTTAGCCGCTCTCCTCACCCTGAACCGCTCGACGACATCCCTTCCCACGATGTCCTCGAAATATCTGACGAGTATCTCCCTCTTCCCTTCGCTCAAGACGACCTGCGGAAACGCGCCGTGTTCGATGAAATCTCTGAGTAACCTCCTTATCTTCACCCTCTTCGAGATTAGATCCATCTTGTCTTTTATCTCAACTCCATTAAAGGCCAGGAACTCCCTAAAGCTCAGCGGGTAGACGGTAAGGTCAACGTGCCTGCCAGTCAACACGGTGCCGAATTCTTCGCTCAGCAGCTTCGAGGAGGAGCCCGAAACGAACATTTTCGCCTCTTTTCTTTCGTGCAGGGCCCTAACGAACTTCTCCCAGCCGTTGACGTTTTGCGCCTCGTCCAAGAAGATGTATGGTGTGGCATCTGGCTCCATAAACTCCAGATACGCTTCGTAAATATTTTGAAGCAATTCCGGGGAAAGTTCCGCAGTGAATCTGGGATCCTCGAGGTTGACGTATAACGTGTTTTTCTTCTTCAGCCCGCCTTCGATCAAGTGCTTTATGTATTGCAGCATAAGCGTTGACTTGCCGCTCCGCCTTATCCCCGTGATCGTCACTACTTGGCCGGTCTTTTCAAGATTTTCGAGTTTTTTCAGGTATCCGGCTCTTTCTATGCCCACATCTAGGTCTTTTCCCCAAAAGTTCCAATCGTTCAGTATTTCCATTATTCTGTCTTTTTTCATATTCCCCGATATTTGTTGCCTCTTCTATCTTTATAAGTATATCGATAAAAAAAGGTTAAAAGTTATCGATATATTGGCTAAGAATGCTTCAGAGATTTTTTCTCGAAACTCACATGAGGCTGTTTTGAGATTCGAAAGTAAGACACGCTGCACTTGCGGGGGTGAATGGCTCAAAGGGAATTTCTTCAAAGTT
>DYFS01000023.1:0-10702 GCA_020725055.1 Candidatus Hadarchaeum sp.
CCTCATCAAGCCACCTCCAGCCGCTTTTCCCCCTCCTATATCGGATTTAAGGGTCCCTGTAAAACACAGATTGAATCGACATTCAAATTTCTCTACCTTTCCAGCAATCTTTTAGTCTACGCTCCGCCTTACACCAAATGTGACTCACCATCATTTCGGACATACACGGAAATCTCGAAGCGCTCCATCGCGCGTTGGAGCTGATCGATGAGCAAAGGAGCTGTAATGTCTCAGAAACAAAAGAAAGACCTCACGACGGTGCCCTCGGCCCAACTGCGTCGCCGCGCAGAAAAGTTGATCGAGCAGGAAAAGTGCGAAAAGGCGATTCCGCTGTTGGAGGAACTTCTCGGACGCTTTCCGGAAGAGCCAGAGATGTATCAACAACTTGCCATGTGTTATGAAGAGGTAGGAGAGGTTGATCGGGGGATCGAGATAACTCAACAGGCAGTCGATCGGTTTCCGAACGACATTGGTGTTCTCGTCGATCATGCGGAGATTCTTTTCTTCAACAACCGATTTGAGCGAGCGGAACAGGTGTACCGACGCCTCCTCACGTTGGTTGATCCAAACGATAAAAAGTTGCGCTCGGATTTTCTTTCCAACCTCGGTGAGACGTTGTGGGAGGAAAACAAACGAGCAGAAGCGCTTGATGCCTGGAAGGAGGCATTGGTAGAGAATCCGGAAAATGAAGAAGCAAGATTCCTGCTCACTTTACGGACGAATGAACTCGAGTCGCGGCATTCGGACGCAATGGAGGGAATGACGGCAGAGGAAAAGGCGGCGTTCTTTCAGTCAGCACACGTTGACTTCTCACAACCCGTGCGAAACACAAAACGAGCTACCAAGAAGAAGGGGAAACAATCGCCGATACAACTGACTGCTGCGGAGCAGCGATTCCTTCAGCAACTCGATGCCAGATTTGGCTTCCTGCCCCCGAACGGGGGGGCAAAACTTCTGCTTTTTGGATTTCCGGCACTCGCCGCGAGCGGTATCACGAATGAGCGCTTGGCAGAGCTTTTAAAGGGCGACCGACCTTCTGCCGATGAGGAAGAGACGATGGAATGGGCATATGACATCGTGGATGCGGTGCTGCGAGCGACGTTTGAAAAAGGGAACCGGGAAGAAATTGAAGCGATGATGGATGCGATGGAGATTGCCCGCGAACAACTCGATGAAGAGGATGCGGTTTTCGTCGTTCAGACAATCCGACAGGCAATCGAAATGATCGACGAAGAGAAATGACCGCTGTTTGAACCCTTCCATCCCAGCATCCCCCCCGATGGAGAGTCTGTCCCCTCTCTTGAGAACAGTGACCTCCGCGAACCACTTCCGCCTTCATGCGAAGTACCTTGCTATTGCGTAAGCAATCGCGTATCATTCCGCCAGCTAAACATTTCTGGGAGAGCACCGTCTCGTCGCAGCACCATTCCGCCCGCTTGCTGACCCCCCACAGACAGTGTGATCCATCCATTTGATAACCGCGCACGGTTCAGAGTCACCGTCTCCATGTAGACCAGCAACCCTATTGGGAAGCAGGTGGGTATGCGGAACATTTCTTTTCTCAATTCGCCGACAACATTTCTGTCTTAACAGAAGGGATCGTTCAACATTCCTTTTGGGTGAAATTCTCGCTTTGGACTCATTACGGTCTCCGATCGACCAACATACATAAGATATCTTGATGGACAACAAATTTCTCGCACACGTAAGGCGAAATGCCGATGGAACGTGGAGGGAGCATCAGTTAAAGGATCATTTGGATGTTACAGCGCGTCGTGCGGGTAAGTTTGCTGAGGCGTTTAGAAACAGAGATTGGGCAGAACTTCTTGGCTTCTGGCATGACCTGGGGAAGTTTCATCCGGCGTGGCAGAAGTATCTGAGGAGGGAGAGCGGATATGATGAAGAGGCGCACGTTGAGGGAAGGAGAGGAAGACCAAACCACAGCGGAGCAGGCGCAATATTGGCATTGGAGAAAGCGAACAATGAACCACCCGCGCGTATCTTTGCATACGGAATCGCCGGACACCACGCTGGGTTAGCAGACTGGGTTGCAGATCTCGAAAACCGATTGACTAGTGACAGCGAAATTACAACTCTCAACGCTGTCAAAACCATTCCCGAAGCTAATGCATTTCTGACGAAACAACTTCCCAAGTCCACCCCATGCGTGCTCGCAAAGGGAAACCAACAAGTTGCACAAGAGCACTATCATCTCTGGATTCGCATGCTCTTCTCTTGCCTCGTTGACGCCGACTTCCTCGACACCGAAGCATTCATGGAGGCAGAGAGAGCAGCCCAGCGGGGAAACTACGCTTCGTTGCAGGAATTGAAACAGCGGTTTGACTCTTACATCAAGCGAAAGGAACAAAAAGCTGAGGATACTCCAATCAACAGAAGACGAAGATCCATCCGACAGCAGTGCATCGCGAGAGCATCTTCTACGCCAGGTTTCTTTTCCCTTACAGTTCCAACAGGCGGCGGAAAAACACTCTCTTCTATGGCATTTGCTCTTGAGCACGCACTCCGATACAACAAACAACGCATCATCGTTGCCATCCCGTACACGAGCATCATCGAACAGACGGCGAAAATCTTCAAGTACGGTACTGACAACGACGAAGAGATCGAACGGCGAAAACAAACCGGCGATGTACTATTCGGTGAGGATCAGGTCGTTGAGCACCACAGCAATCTTGACCCTAAAGAAGAAAACTCCAGCAACAGGTTAGCGTGTGAAAACTGGGATGCCCCGATCATTGTCACCACCAATGTTCAACTCTTCGAATCCCTATTCGCCAACAAACCATCAGCCTGTCGTAAGCTTCACAACATCGTCAACAGCGTCATTATTCTGGATGAAGTGCAGCTTCTACCACCGGAATTTCTGAAGCCAATTCTTTCCGTCTTGCAGGGACTTGTGGACTATTTCGGTGTTACCGTAGTGATGATGACAGCAACACAACCGGCGTTGGAAGGTAAGATAGGAAGCCCGCCGAACGTTATTCAAGGAATTGAAAACGTCACGCCGATGATCGAAGACCCGGAATCTCTGGCACGTGAGTTTAGCCGGGTTGAATTATTCCTTCCCAAGGAGTTGAACGAACGTCGTGAGTGGGAATCCATACGGGACGAGATTGTGCAGTACGATCAGGTCTTGTGCATTGTCAACTCAAGAAAAGATTGTCGGGACCTTCACAGCCTGATGCCGGAAGGGACCGTGCATCTTTCGGCGCTGATGTGTGGCGAAGAGCGGAGCGTGATCATCTCCGACATAAAGGAAAAGCTTCGCAAAGGCGAGCCAATCCGCGTTATCAGCACGCAGTTAGTTGAAGCAGGTGTAGATATTGATTTTCCGGTTGTGTATCGAGCACTCGGAGGATTTGATTCTATTGCGCAGGCAGCGGGGAGATGTAACCGAGAAGGAAAATTACAACACAAAGGAAAGGTTGTGGTGTTTGTCCCGCCGCGACCGGCGCCGCGAGGATTATTATTGAAGGGGGAGCAAGCGTGCCAGGAAGTTCTCCGTACACACTCAGTAGAAGAGCTCTCCCCTGAACTATTTCGGAAATACTTTTCGTCCTTTTATCATCGTCTCAACGACTTTGATAAGCCGAGGTTCTACGATCGCTTGGTGAGAAACGCTGGAGACTTCTCGTTTGACTTCAGAACACTGGCGCAGGAATTCAATCTCATTGATGAAGTGCAGCAGAGCATCGTCGTCTGGTACACAAATCCGAAGAACGGAAACAGTAGTGAAAGGTTGATTGATCAATTACGAAGTGGCCACATCAATCGAGAACTTACAAGAAAACTTCAGCGCTTTCTGGTTAACGTGCATTTTAAGATTTTTGAAAATATCTACCGGCAAGGATTCGTCGAAGAAGTCCACGGCTATTGGGTGCAGAATGGAGATGGATTGTACAAACCCGGACTCGGCTTGCAACTGGATGATACCAAATGGTTGGAGAATACGGTATTATGATGTCGTGGTTACGGCATGGATCAGGGTTAAGACCCATTCTGCGTTCGGGCCATCAACCACGCCCTGAAGGGCGTGGCTACATGCATGCCAGCTCCATGCCATTCTTCGCGATGACACAGGCAACCACAACCCCGACCGTCAGGCCGAGGCGTTCAGGAAATCAAAGACTAACCCCGACCTTCCAGTCTGGACATACAGCAAAGCAAACACTAACCCCGACCTTCAGGTCGGGGGATACAGGAAACCATTAATTAATGGGCTTCAGCCCTGAACAGAAATTGAATCATCAACAACCAAAGGAGCAATCCTATGAATCCACAACACTTCAAACCCTTCTGCCTTGAGGTGTGGGGAGACTACGCCTGCTTCACACGACCAGAAATGAAAGTGGAGCGCGTCAGTTACGAAGTCCCCACGCCTTCAGCCGTACGAGCGGTGTTCGAGTCCATCTTCTGGAAGCCCGCCATTCGCTGGCACGTAAATAAGATCGAACTCCTGAAGCCGATTAAATGGACTTCGGTGCGGCGTAACGAAGTTGGCAACGTGATGAGCGAACGGAGCGATGGTCTTTTCATCGAAGATGTTCGTCAGCAGCGGGCTGGTTTGTTTCTCAAAGATGTACACTACCGCTTCTACGCCACGATCGAATACATTCCGGTTGAAAAGCGAAAGCATCTCAAGTTTCAAACCGTGCCGGTATTTCTCTGGGATCAGGAAGAGGAAGAATTTATCCAGGAAGAACTGAAACTCTGGGAAGACAAACTCGACCGCACACGCAACGGCGAAACGCCAGGCAAGTATTTAGCAATATTTGAGCGCCGCGCACGCAAAGGCCAATGCTTCAACCGTCCTTATCTCGGCTGCCGTGAGTTCAGTTGCCACTTCCGATTGGTTGACAGGCCGGAACAAGAGGCGGTCAAGCCAATCGAAGAGACACGCGACCTTGGATATATGCTGTATGATATGGAATTCACAGATTTGGAGAGTCCAGAACCAATGTTCTTCCGAGCAAAAATTGAGAAGGGTGTTGTCAGTGTTCCGCCACGCGAGAGCAAGGAGGTGCTGCGATGATACTGCAAGCGTTGTATGAATACTACGAGCGAAAAGCTGCTGATCCCGAAAGCTACATTGCACCTGAAGGGTGGGAATGGAAGGAGATTTTTTACGTTATCGTGATCGATGAGAAAGGTAGGTTCGTCTCGATAGAAGATACTCGGGAGGGGGAAGGCAGAGCAAGACGAGCGCGAAAATTCCTCCTGCCACAATCCGTAAAGCGGACTGTTGGTCTCAAATCCAATCTATTGTGGGACAACATCGAATATGCACTTGGAGCAAAGAGAACAAAAAAGGACAAAGATGCGAAAACAAGAAAAATCGAGGATATCCGCAAGCGGCATCGCCTTTTCAGAGAACGAATAACCGAGATTCCAGAATACAACAAGATCGCTTCTCTGAAGACACTTTTGAAGTTCCTTGATAACGATCCCATACGACAAATAGAAAGCTCGGGCTCCAAAGAGATCTGGAAAGAGATGTTAGAAGAAAACCCCTTTGTTGTCTTCCGAATAGATGGACATAGACATAGCTCGATATGCGACGACATCAAAGAGGCTGGACAGGCGTCCCGATCGGCAGAGACAACAACTGGGGCATGCTTGATTACGGGGAAAGCTAAAGCGCAGATCGCACGACTTCATCCGGCCATCAAAGGCGTCCGTGGTGCAAACACTCAAGGCGCCGCCCTTGTGTCTTTCAACTTGCCGGCTTTCAATTCGTATGGGAAAACGCAGAACTACAACGCCCCAATCAGCGAGACGGCAGCATTTGCCTATTCGACTGCCTTGAATCTCTTGCTGGGCAAAGACTCTCAGAACAAGATCACCATCGCCGACGCCACCATCGTCTTCTGGGCGGAGAAGAAGAAAGCTCAAGGTAAATCCTATGACCTTGAAAGTGCCTTCCCTTGGTTTCTCACAGATCAGCGTGATGACCCAGACCGGAACATAAACGTCGTCAAGAGTCTCTATGAGGCTGCTTATACCGGGCGACTTACGCAGAGTGATGAACGTTTCTACGTGTTAGCTCTCGCTCCGAATGCCGCACGAATCTCGGTGCGATTCTTTCGGCAGGGAAGTGTAAAGGACTTCGGTGAACACATCAAGCAACATTTTGACGATCTCGAAATCATTCGCAGTCCAAAAGACTCTGAGTATCTTTCGCTTTACCGACTTCTGACCGCCACAGCTCTGAACTATGATATGGCCAATGTCCCGCCAAACCTTGTGGGTGCTGTAGTCGAAAGCATTCTCGACGGAACACCCTATCCGACAACTCTCTTACACCAGTGCATGCGGCGTGTTCGGGCTGAACAAAACGTCACCCGCGCTCGTGCGGCTATTCTCAAAGCGACAATCAATCGTTTCAATCGTATTCACAAACCACAAGAGAAGGAGATTACTATGGCACTCGATCCATCCAACACAAACCCAGGCTATCGGCTGGGTCGTCTCTTCGCTGTGCTGGAGAAAATCCAGGAAGAAGCGCAGCCTGGCATCAACACTACAATACGGGATCGCTTCTACGGTGCGGCTTCGACAAGTCCTGTAGCGGTCTTCTCCCAGTTGCTCAAACTCAAGAACCATCATCTCGCAAAACTTGAGAATCCCCGAAGGCGAGTAAACTTGGAGAAGTTGATCGGAGAGATCATGTCTGGCATTACTGAATTCCCCGCTCACCTCACGCTGAACGACCAGGCATATTTCTCCGTCGGTTACTACCACCAGCGACAGGACTTCTTCACGAAGAAAGACAACAACGAATCCAAACAATCATAAACTCATCCACAAGAAAGGAGCTTGACCATGTCAACAATCAACAAGCGCTATGATTTCGTCTTTTTCTTCGACGTGAAAGACGGCAACCCCAACGGCGATCCCGATGCCGGCAACCTTCCCCGCATTGATGCGGAAACAGGAATGGGTATCGTGACCGATGTCTGCTTAAAGCGGAAGGTAAGGAACTATGTGGAGATGACTCATCCACAAAAGGATCAAGACAATCCTTCACCACCCTGGGCTATTTTCGTCCGTGAGAAAGCTGTGCTTAATCGAGCGATCGTTGCTGCGTGGGATGAAGCGAACAAAGGTAAAGCGATAAAGACGGCTCAAGACAAACGAGCTGCCGAGGAAAGCACTCGTCGCCGCATGTGCGAGAAGTTCTATGATATCAGAACTTTCGGTGCAGTTTTGGCGACGAGCGATAAGGAAAGGGCTGATGAGTCGGAGGAGGATAGCAAACTTCGGAAAACAGCTGGTCAAGTCCGCGGACCGATTCAACTAACATTTGCTCGTTCAGTTGAACCAATCGTGGCACTGGAACATAGCATTACAAGAATGGCCGTAACAAACGAACGTGACCTTGAAAAAGAACGCACAATGGGCCGCAAATACACCGTCCCCTACGGCCTCTACCGGGCTCACGGGTTTATCTCTCCGTTCCTTGCTGTGCAAACCGGCTTCTCGCAGGAAGACCTCAATCTGTTTTGGGAAGCCATGCAAAGAATGTTCGAGCACGACCGCTCCGCCGCGCGTGGTTTGATGAGCACACGTGCGCTCATCGCCTTCGAGCATAAAGACGCACTCGGCAGCAGGCCGGCGCACGAGCTCTTCGGGCGTGTCACGTGGCGAAGAACCTCAGTTAAAGGTTACCTTCCGCCAGGAACGAGCGTAGAAGAAGGTAACCTTTATCAAAAGCCGGCGAGGGATTTCTCCGACTATGAAATTCTGCTGGATGGCAAGCCGTTTCCAGAGACTTTCAAAGTGGTTCAAGTGGCCTGAAATAGAGAAATAGAGAAGAAGGTTACCTTCAACATAGATCAAACGCAGATGAAGGTAACCTTCATCAGAGAATCAAGAATATGAACCGAAACGAACCCATACAAGACAATCTCTCTTACCACGTCTACAACCGTGGAAACGACCGGGCACAAATCTTCGGCGATGAATCGGACTATCTCAACTTCATCGAAAAAATGCACTCGCTGGCAGAACGATGCTCGGTCTTCGTGAACGCGTATGCGCTCATGCCAAATCACTATCATCTGCTCGCTTCTCAGAATGGGGGCGGCTCGCTGTCGAAAATGATGGGTGCCCTCGCAACATCTGCAGCAAAGAGATACAATCTCAAGTACGGCCACATCGGTCACCTTTTTCAGGGTCCGTTCAGATACAAACCCGTGGCGGATGAGTCCCTGTGGTATCTTGCTTGCTATATCCATCTCAATCCCGTACGGGCCGGTTTTGTGAAGGATCCGAAAGAATGGCCGTTTTCAAACTTCGCGGCGTTGTGCAAAAGGTCTCCTTCTAGCAGAGCAAAAGGTTACCTTCAGCTCAACGCGAAAACTTCGGCGAAGGTAACCTTTGACTCAGTTTGGGAAGGCTATGAAAAATATGTCTATGATGTTTTGAACGATGAACAAATGGAACGAGAACTCTGGGTGAAGGTAAAAGGTTATCTTGAGGCAAAGGACGAAGGTTTCCTTCTTCTGAGGTAAAACTATGCAGAAGGAAACCTTCTACTCCGAAGACGACTTTATCCATCTCGGCGCGCTGCAGCATTATGTGTTCTGCCCGCGACAGTGTGCGTTGATTCACGTTGAAGACGCCTGGCGCGAAAATGTGCTAACGGTGCGTGGAAAAATCCTCCATGAGCAAGTAGACACCGACACCTATGAGTCAAGAGGAGCTATTAAGATTGTGCGGGGGTTACGTATCCATTCCTATCGACTCGGTATTGTTGGACGCTGCGATGTCGTGGAGTTTCATGCCGACGGAAGCGTTCTGCCCGTGGAGTTCAAAGCCGGGAAACCGAAAGAGGATCTGAGTGACAAGATACAACTGTGTGCACAGGCTCTCTGTCTGGAGGAAATGCTTACCATAAAGATCACGCGGGGTGCGTTCTTCTACGGTAAGATCAGACGCAGGGTCCAGGTTGAGCTAGATGAAGAGCTTCGCAAACAGACCGAATCGGTCATTGCTGCTGTGCATGAACTTGTGAGAGATAAACGTGTTCCAATGGCTCGCTATATGGCTAAATGCAGAAATTGCTCCCTTCTTGATATCTGCCAACCAAGAGCTATGAATGAGCGAAAGCTTACGCACTACATGAGCAATCTCTACTCGGTATGAAGAAACACCTAAATACTCTCTATATCACGTCCGATGACGCGTACGTGCGCAAGGAGCGAGAGACCTTTGTCGTGGAGGTGAACGGTCAAAAAGCATTTCAAGCTCCCATCCATTCCATTGAGAATATTGTGTGCTTTGGATTCAAGCCGCTGACACCCGCCCTGATGGCGTTTTGTGCCGAAAACAATGTCGGTGTGAGCTATCTCTCAGAGACCGGCAAATTCCTCGCGCGTGTTCATGGCGCGCAACAGGGCAACGTGCTGCTCCGTAAAGCTCAGTATGCGATGGCCGATAACGAGACGGAGTCGCTCACAATTGCTCGCCCGATTATCGCCGCAAAAGTTACAAACTGCCGCAACCTCCTGCAAAGGCACCAGCGGAACCATCCCGATCTTGCAACAGACGCTCTTCACTCCGTGATCAACTCCTTAGGCCATCGACTTGCTGACATTCAACATGCCCAATCGCTTGACGAACTTCGCGGCCACGAAGGAGATTGTGCCTCGCTCTACTTCAGCGTACTGTCTTCGCTGATAACTTCACAGCAGGACGACTTTGCCTTTTCTGTTCGGTCGAAACGTCCGCCACTTGATCCTTCAAATGCTCTCCTCTCTTTTCTCTACGCGATTCTTGCCAACGATGTGCGATCGGCATTAGAGACGGTGGGTCTCGATCCTCAGGTGGGTTTTCTTCATCAACTCAGACCCGGGAGACCAAGCCTGGCACTCGACCTTATGGAAGAGTTCCGTGCCTATTTAGGGGATCGCATTATGCTGAACCTCATTAACCTCAAACAAGTGACGAGCAAGGATTTTGAGGTTCGAGAATCTGGTGAGGTACGGATGTCGGACGAAGCACGAAAAACTGTGCTTACGGCATATCAGAAGCGGAAACAGGAAGAGATTACCCATCCATTCCTTGGAGAGAAAATGACGATTGGCTTATTGCCACACATCCAGGCACAGTTGTTGGCTCGATACATTCGTGGAGACATGTCAGCCTATCCACCTTTCTATCTGAAGTGAGAACGCCATGCTTGTCTTGGTCAGTTATGATGTCTCAACAAAAACGGCCGATGGTGTACGGCGCTTGAGGAAAATTTCCGAGATATGCCTTGACTACGGACTACGCGTTCAGAACTCCGTCTTCGAGTGCAATGTCGACCCGGAACACTGGGAGAGGTTAAGAGATAAATTGCTTTCGATGTATGACTCAGAGCATGACAGCCTAAGGTTTTATTTCTTGGGTTCAAATTGGAAAAGGAGAGTGGAGCATCATGGCAAGGGGAAGATCGAGGATATTGAGGACGCAATGATTGTCTAACACCGAGCTGGAGAGTGCTAACCGAAGCGTACAGTGAAATCCCGGGGGATTAGCGGCGAGAAAAACCTGTGGAAGAGAGCAATTTTCGGCTGTGTGGATGAAAAGCTGCGCTGGCGCAGAACCAATAAGCGTATCAGAGAATGTTTTCTACGAAATTTGGTGTTGATTCAGATGCAAGAGTCGCGCCCCACGTGGGCGCGTGGATTGAAAC
>DYFS01000023.1:10802-17780 GCA_020725055.1 Candidatus Hadarchaeum sp.
GTCGCGCCCCACGTGGGCGCGTGGATTGAAACTGATGCCAACGCCTAAAAGAGATCTTAAACGAAGGTCGCGCCCCACGTGGGCGCGTGGATTGAAACTTAAACAATTCTTTTGAGATGTCATGCCCATCTTGTCGCGCCCCACGTGGGCGCGTGGATTGAAACTTTTTTACCGGATTTCCGTTCCCTGAGGGCAGCTGTCGCGCCCCACGTGGGCGCGTGGATTGAAACAATTATCAGGATTGAACATAATGGTCGACTTAGGTCGCGCCCCACGTGGGCGCGTGGATTG
This sequence comes from Candidatus Hadarchaeum sp., assembly GCA_020725055.1. GTDB lineage: Archaea > Hadarchaeota > Hadarchaeia > Hadarchaeales > Hadarchaeaceae > DYFS01. Next base: position 11,094 of record DYFS01000023.1, read on the forward strand.
AAACGAAGCAATCGGCGCATAGCCTTGCAATTGCATCGGTCGCGCCCCACGTGGGCGCGTGGATTGAAACGCTTGACCCCCCAGAGATCATCGAAGATTGCGAAGGTCGCGCCCCACGTGGGCGCGTGGATTGAAACTTCTTCGCCGACACCAGCCACGCTGGGATCACTAGTCGCGCCCCACGTGGGCGCGTGGATTGAAACAAAACTCCATCGCTAAAAGTCCTTATAAAACGATCGTCGCGCCCCACGTGGGCGCGTGGATTGAAACAACTCCTCGCGCGTCATACCCGTCATAAGCCACTCGTCGCGCCCCACGTGGGCGCGTGGATTGAAACAGATATACAAACGCATACCGCTTCGTCCCGATCAGTCGCGCCCCACGTGGGCGCGTGGATTGAAACGCCCCGCGTACAAGACGACGACGGTCCGCTATTGTCGCGCCCCACGTGGGCGCGTGGATTGAAACTTTATTACCTCATTCGTCAGCTTCGTCGTATCAAGTCGCGCCCCACGTGGGCGCGTGGATTGAAACACCGTTGTAACATTCGCACCGAAACAATCGTGACGTCGCGCCCCACGTGGGCGCGTGGATTGAAACATTTTGACCCCATGGATTCGGATCTGATCTACGGTCGCGCCCCACGTGGGCGCGTGGATTGAAACTCCTTTAATTGGTTATGTAATATTGTTATCTTCTGTCGCGCCCCACGTGGGCGCGTGGATTGAAACGAGACGCCGGCGCTGCCGGTGCAGACGGGTCAGGGTCGCGCCCCACGTGGGCGCGTGGATTGAAACTCTTACCGCAGGTCGGACCGTTGCAATTCATGCAGTCGCGCCCCACGTGGGCGCGTGGATTGAAACGATACGACAACATCCTGAAACAATAGATTTCCACCGTCGCGCCCCACGTGGGCGCGTGGATTGAAACGTCTGTCCGGTGAACGTGCCTTGCTTGAACGTACGTCGCGCCCCACGTGGGCGCGTGGATTGAAACGGCAACACGACAGAAGTCGATACAGTCTCAACGGTCGCGCCCCACGTGGGCGCGTGGATTGAAACGTGCGCAGGCCGTTGAGCATGTTCCAGGTATCAAGTCGCGCCCCACGTGGGCGCGTGGATTGAAACGCCGCATAACGGCGGCGAGTTCGTTGGCGTCGCGCGTCGCGCCCCACGTGGGCGCGTGGATTGAAACTGCAGGCTGTTGAGCGTCTGAGCGCTCATCACCCGTCGCGCCCCACGTGGGCGCGTGGATTGAAACGTCCCGACGGCATCGTCGAATGTTTGATCGTCCACGTCGCGCCCCACGTGGGCGCGTGGATTGAAACCCATCGCAGGTACGCTTCGTACCAATCTGCCATTGTCGCGCCCCACGTGGGCGCGTGGATTGAAACTTCAAGATCTCAACGGTATATGTCTGCCCATCTAGTCGCGCCCCACGTGGGCGCGTGGATTGAAACTTTCGTTCTGTCAAAATTTGCTTGATCCGTTTTTGTCGCGCCCCACGTGGGCGCGTGGATTGAAACGAAGAGGTTGGGTCAACGCGTGTCAGCGAGAGAAGGTCGCGCCCCACGTGGGCGCGTGGATTGAAACATCTTGCTCAACAGCAAAAGAAGAAGAAAGACAAGTCGCGCCCCACGTGGGCGCGTGGATTGAAACTCTGCGAACATCCCATTGCCGATCAAACAGAAGGGTCGCGCCCCACGTGGGCGCGTGGATTGAAACTCAAAAATCTTCTCAGCCTCGAATCATTCAATGAGTCGCGCCCCACGTGGGCGCGTGGATTGAAACTTGCGCGCGTTGCTCCTGTTCGTAGAGACGTCTAGTCGCGCCCCACGTGGGCGCGTGGATTGAAACTAAATTTTCGGCATATCAGGAAGTACAGAGCAGCGTCGCGCCCCACGTGGGCGCGTGGATTGAAACCCGGTGGGAGAATCCACAGCTCGATGTCCATCCGGTCGCGCCCCACGTGGGCGCGTGGATTGAAACTTTCACAAGCCCACTCACAATTTGCGCATCTTTCAAGTCGCGCCCCACGTGGGCGCGTGGATTGAAACTTCGAGTGGCGCTGGATCTTGCCGGAGGGTCGGGTCGCGCCCCACGTGGGCGCGTGGATTGAAACCGACAACATGGTGCGCGACACGCCTTGTTTACGGTCGCGCCCCACGTGGGCGCGTGGATTGAAACACGAAAACATTTGCGACATATTCTTGATTTAACGGTCGCGCCCCACGTGGGCGCGTGGATTGAAACACACAAGGCGATACGCTGACAGAATGGGTTGAGAGGTCGCGCCCCACGTGGGCGCGTGGATTGAAACTCGTTGCAAATCATTCCGCCGGAGTTTGTGGACGGTCGCGCCCCACGTGGGCGCGTGGATTGAAACTAATGATCAATTGGTCAATACGAGCGGGGCTGTCGTCGCGCCCCACGTGGGCGCGTGGATTGAAACTTGTTCACATTAGGATTAGTCACACTAAGTCGAGTCGCGCCCCACGTGGGCGCGTGGATTGAAACAATTCACCCTTTGAAAGATGCGCAAATTGTGAGGTCGCGCCCCACGTGGGCGCGTGGATTGAAACAATCCTGATGATTGAATTGTTTCGCCAATCGAAGTCGCGCCCCACGTGGGCGCGTGGATTGAAACATCATCCATTCCCAGCGGTTATTGTCCCCGCTCAGTCGCGCCCCACGTGGGCGCGTGGATTGAAACATCGGTCGAGGAAAAATACAGATTGCCCTCCAGGTCGCGCCCCACGTGGGCGCGTGGATTGAAACATCTTGCTCAACAGCAAAAGAAGAAGAAAGACAGTCGCGCCCCACGTGGGCGCGTGGATTGAAACGCATTCATTGCGCTCCGGCAAGGCATGTTGGGGAGTCGCGCCCCACGTGGGCGCGTGGATTGAAACACGTTACCCAACAAATCGGGCACAATAGCATTGGTCGCGCCCCACGTGGGCGCGTGGATTGAAACATCTTTCAATCAAATGAACATTCCAAGCATACTGTCGCGCCCCACGTGGGCGCGTGGATTGAAACTTTATGTTGATACCATATTTCGCGCCATCGCTCTGTCGCGCCCCACGTGGGCGCGTGGATTGAAACCCCATTGTCGGCGAGACAATCAGTCCAGTTCCCGGTCGCGCCCCACGTGGGCGCGTGGATTGAAACCGTCTTATCAACGGAAGTAACTGTGATGTCACTTGTCGCGCCCCACGTGGGCGCGTGGATTGAAACGAAAAGCCACAGGACTAAGCAACTTCTTCATCTCGTCGCGCCCCACGTGGGCGCGTGGATTGAAACTTTTTACCGGATTTCCGTTCCCTGAGGGCAGCTCGTCGCGCCCCACGTGGGCGCGTGGATTGAAACTTTCCTGCACGAGCCAATCGATTGCCGCACGAAGTCGCGCCCCACGTGGGCGCGTGGATTGAAACTTCAAGTGAGTGGAGGAAACGAGTTGTTGAAATGGTCGCGCCCCACGTGGGCGCGTGGATTGAAACTTTTCAGCGTCCGCAGCCCACTTGTTTATCGTACGGTCGCGCCCCACGTGGGCGCGTGGATTGAAACTTTCAATCCTATCGAAGAGAGATGGACAGCATTGGTCGCGCCCCACGTGGGCGCGTGGATTGAAACTGGAAGCCGTTCCGAAATGAATTCTACTAACTTTGTCGCGCCCCACGTGGGCGCGTGGATTGAAACTTGAATCTGGCGAAATTTGGCGGTCGATTCGCACGTCGCGCCCCACGTGGGCGCGTGGATTGAAACTCAGCTCCTATCTCGGCGATGAGGTATTGCGCAAGGTCGCGCCCCACGTGGGCGCGTGGATTGAAACAAATTACAAAGCAACGTCAAAGAGTTGGATCCGAGTCGCGCCCCACGTGGGCGCGTGGATTGAAACATGTAAAGCACTATCTCTCGGAGATTAAAGTCAACGTCGCGCCCCACGTGGGCGCGTGGATTGAAACGTGAAACGATCGATGAACTCTGACACAGTCAGCGGTCGCGCCCCACGTGGGCGCGTGGATTGAAACTTTTTTGATTTAGCTCGCTGGCGCAAACTATCAGTCGCGCCCCACGTGGGCGCGTGGATTGAAACCCTATGACCCTAAACATCCAACGCCGATCTACGAGTCGCGCCCCACGTGGGCGCGTGGATTGAAACCAAAGAAGAAGGAAAACACTGCGTGTACAAACACGTCGCGCCCCACGTGGGCGCGTGGATTGAAACTTGTACACATTAACAGTGTCGGAACAAACGGGAAGTCGCGCCCCACGTGGGCGCGTGGATTGAAACACCGACTTCACGCGACAATTGCTGTTGCAATCAGGTCGCGCCCCACGTGGGCGCGTGGATTGAAACGTTTATAGGCCGGCGTATTAGATGCTTTAAACTCGTCGCGCCCCACGTGGGCGCGTGGATTGAAACGCGGATGATGGGAAAGAAAAGATGGAACAGCTTCGTCGCGCCCCACGTGGGCGCGTGGATTGAAACGTGACAAGAGGTTCTGGAGCGGGTTATAACGAAAGTCGCGCCCCACGTGGGCGCGTGGATTGAAACTATTTTCTTGTGATAAGTCAAACGGTAATAACGGTCGCGCCCCACGTGGGCGCGTGGATTGAAACCTGTTGCTGCCGAATTGTGCGGTAGACCTTCAGCGTCGCGCCCCACGTGGGCGCGTGGATTGAAACTTTTCACGCGTGGGATGTAGATGTCAACCCCGATGTCGCGCCCCACGTGGGCGCGTGGATTGAAACGTAAAGCTGTTGACGTCCACGTTTGCCCGCCATGTCGCGCCCCACGTGGGCGCGTGGATTGAAACCCATTGCATCGGTGTGGCAAGACTTGGACGAAACGTCGCGCCCCACGTGGGCGCGTGGATTGAAACTCGTCTTCCTCCGAAAGCGTATTGTCCGCTTCAAGTCGCGCCCCACGTGGGCGCGTGGATTGAAACTGCAATCGAAATGGCCGCTCCGACCGGGGTAACCGTCGCGCCCCACGTGGGCGCGTGGATTGAAACAATTTTGATGGCTTGAACAAAACACTGGGCGAGAGTCGCGCCCCACGTGGGCGCGTGGATTGAAACTCGCCATCATCGCTCGTGATGATAATATTCCCCTGTCGCGCCCCACGTGGGCGCGTGGATTGAAACAGAGAGCTGATCTGAGTACAATGTCAACATAAACGTCGCGCCCCACGTGGGCGCGTGGATTGAAACCAGGTATCAAAGAGCGGCAAAGCCTACGGTCGCCGGTCGCGCCCCACGTGGGCGCGTGGATTGAAACACGCGCTCGCTTCGCGGGGCATCGCGCGCTCAGCGTCGCGCCCCACGTGGGCGCGTGGATTGAAACTCCTGAGGAAGTGAGAAAATGGCAGGAGAGATAGGTCGCGCCCCACGTGGGCGCGTGGATTGAAACTATTGATAAGACGGGAACTGGACTGATTGTCTCGGTCGCGCCCCACGTGGGCGCGTGGATTGAAACCCTTCGCCTGCTTTGCTGTGTTCGCAACGGCAAGTCGCGCCCCACGTGGGCGCGTGGATTGAAACATTGCGCTCCGGCAAGGCATGTTGGGGATTGAAAAGTCGCGCCCCACGTGGGCGCGTGGATTGAAACAGGTAGCACCGGAGTATTTAAGCTCTGGGATGATGTCGCGCCCCACGTGGGCGCGTGGATTGAAACGTTGCCCAATTACAATCGTGGATAGTCGCAATCGTCGCGCCCCACGTGGGCGCGTGGATTGAAACTTTACCGCATTGATCGTTGAAGTGCATATATCCGGTCGCGCCCCACGTGGGCGCGTGGATTGAAACATCGTAGTTATGCGTCATTGCGCTGCTGGTGCAGTCGCGCCCCACGTGGGCGCGTGGATTGAAACCGATTGGCGTCATAATTTATGTTGCTGCCGAATTGTCGCGCCCCACGTGGGCGCGTGGATTGAAACTACTTCGGATGGCTCGGCGAAAATTTTCTTTTCAGTCGCGCCCCACGTGGGCGCGTGGATTGAAACGAACGATTGTCGAGTCTGCGCGTCTGAACTGATAGTCGCGCCCCACGTGGGCGCGTGGATTGAAACACAATCCGTGATCGAGGGAAAGTAACATTTGCCAGTCGCGCCCCACGTGGGCGCGTGGATTGAAACAATCGTAACACTGGAGATGATTGGATAACAGAAGGTCGCGCCCCACGTGGGCGCGTGGATTGAAACCCTCAGAGAACCACACTCCAAACAATGGAGTAAAGTCGCGCCCCACGTGGGCGCGTGGATTGAAACGGCTCAATAGTGCCGGATGCGCACGTTGATGTAGGTCGCGCCCCACGTGGGCGCGTGGATTGAAACATCGATCGTTTCACAAAGCTCGATGGTTTCGTTGGTCGCGCCCCACGTGGGCGCGTGGATTGAAACATTTGCTCCTCTGTTATGTTAATCTTCTATTTTGTCGCGCCCCACGTGGGCGCGTGGATTGAAACGTTGAGGCAAATCTCTTCCTGCCCCGGATACGCCGTCGCGCCCCACGTGGGCGCGTGGATTGAAACAGCATTGGGCTTGCGGAAAGTTTTCCCAAAGTATGTCGCGCCCCACGTGGGCGCGTGGATTGAAACAAGAGTACCGCCGTTACACACAAGGAACTCGAGAGTCGCGCCCCACGTGGGCGCGTGGATTGAAACGAACGATTGTCGAGTCTGCGCG
>DYFS01000023.1:17880-19829 GCA_020725055.1 Candidatus Hadarchaeum sp.
TCGAGGGAAAGTAACATTTGCCAGTCGCGCCCCACGTGGGCGCGTGGATTGAAACTACTCTCTGCTGATCGCAATCCGAGGATACTGCCGTCGCGCCCCACGTGGGCGCGTGGATTGAAACTCCTCGGCTGGAGCTGGCGCGACATCGCGCGCTGTCGCGCCCCACGTGGGCGCGTGGATTGAAACTGCACCACCCGCGCAGCATTCCGCTACCAGGCTGTCGCGCCCCACGTGGGCGCGTGGATTGAAACCGCGAGGAAACACAAATCATCATCCTGATGCTACGGTCGCGCCCCACGTGGGCGCGTGGATTGAAACAATTTTGATGGCTTGAACAAAACACTGGGCGAGAGTCGCGCCCCACGTGGGCGCGTGAATTGAAACATCACCGTCCTCGCGTTGATGACGGTGAATGCGCGTCGCGCCCCACGTGGGCGCGTGGATTGAAACTGCACCACCCGCGCAGCATTCCGCTACCAGGCTGTCGCGCCCCACGTGGGCGCGTGGATTGAAACATGTTTCAGCGCGTTTGCCATGCAGCCCAAACGGTCGCGCCCCACGTGGGCGCGTGGATTGAAACCGCGCGCTCACGCTGCTCCGCGACCTGTTCCGCCTGTCGCGCCCCACGTGGGCGCGTGGATTGAAACTTTTTAGCGAAGGCGGTCTTGTCGTGTACGGCGCGTCGCGCCCCACGTGGGCGCGTGGATTGAAACCTCCATCCAGATTCGCTTCTTTTCCTCTGCCGCACGTCGCGCCCCACGTGGGCGCGTGGATTGAAACCTCATACAAAGGACTGTCTTGTGGACGCTTCCAAGTCGCGCCCCACGTGGGCGCGTGGATTGAAACTATTTTTAGGCCGGATGATAGTATCCTTGCAACGGTCGCGCCCCACGTGGGCGCGTGGATTGAAACGTCGACGGTGTCCGCACGGAAAATTGGATAGATGGTCGCGCCCCACGTGGGCGCGTGGATTGAAACCCTGCAGATGGCAATTATGAGCGGACAGCTCTCGTCGCGCCCCACGTGGGCGCGTGGATTGAAACATTTCGGAAGACGAAAATACCACTCATCAAATTTGTCGCGCCCCACGTGGGCGCGTGGATTGAAACTTAACTTTGTAACCAGCACGTATTACAGCTTGCCGGTCGCGCCCCACGTGGGCGCGTGGATTGAAACATCGGCTAACCTGTTTAGATCTCGCGAACTCCAGGTCGCGCCCCACGTGGGCGCGTGGATTGAAACTAAAGCTCAATTATAAAATTGCCAATTTTCCACGTCGCGCCCCACGTGGGCGCGTGGATTGAAACGCATACCCAGCCTCGTTGGTGTCCAGCTACTAATGTCGCGCCCCACGTGGGCGCGTGGATTGAAACGTGGACGAGAAATACAACACTCATCTCCCAAACGGTCGCGCCCCACGTGGGCGCGTGGATTGAAACTCGTGTCACTCTTCCTGCCTCGATGCTATCCGCCGTCGCGCCCCACGTGGGCGCGTGGATTGAAACCAGTTGTCCCGCAAAGTGATGCTGGTTGGCATGGTCGCGCCCCACGTGGGCGCGTGGATTGAAACACGACGCCAACGCTGCCTCAACAGACTGGTCAGGTCGCGCCCCACGTGGGCGCGTGGATTGAAACTTAAACCTGAATCCTGCGTGAAGAGAATGGTCGCACACAGAAAACGTTGAGAAAATGCTGACGAAGTTGCAATTTGGAACTTATCGAGAAACCTACTTTTTTAGTAGGTTTCTAAAACATGCGCTACGGGCCCAAAAATCTCCGTTTGACCTTCGATGCGAAGAACCTTACGCACTTCGGTGGAGTGTATCTTCTGTATCTGTTTTTCAAGCGAATCCATTTACGGTCTCAGCTGCAACAACATCTACACTTTCCTCAGCGCAACAATCGCTACAGTGTTGCCGCAGAGATGCTTGCCTTGTTGTATCCTATTG
>DYFS01000024.1 GCA_020725055.1 Candidatus Hadarchaeum sp.
GCTGATTAGGTGTCGTGTTGAACGCTATGTGTTAACTTGGAAAGTTTACTTAACATCGCCCAAAAGTTTATTTAGTTAAAGTACAATTTTTTGCTTGCTTGGACCAAGGATGAAAAAATGTTAAAAGGAATGCGTAACGCATTAATCACCATTTTTAAGGAAGCATGAGGGAGGTTCAGTTTCCATGCTTAGACGGGCGAAGTTGACGGTTGTGCTGGCGGTGGCTACTGCGGTAGTGGGAGGACTTTTGGCTAGCTATCTGTGGGGGGGTTTTAGAACTGGAAATAGTCCTAAACTCGCGTTTGAAAATTGGGAGCTTGCGGTTCCCAACCCACCGGCGCTCAACCAGACCGCGACTTTTACATTCACGATTGTTCCATCCGGGTCATATGGACAATCCGTTGTTCGGATTGTGCTTGGTGAAGGATTGGCTTGGGTGGATGACGACTCTATCTTGGAAAACTGGGAGCAAATTGAGAACATATATGATCTGGCAGACTTCCCGAACAGGATTGTTGGGACTGTAAAAGGTGCTAATGTAAATTCAGTTTTAGGTGTACCAATTAGAGTTGAAGGGACTATAAAAGCTGTTCAAACAGGAGCTTGGAACATAGAGGTTACGGTGGCAAGCAGGGGAGTCTTTTCCGGTTATCATGCTGTTCATGTTTTTGTTTCAGAAAATTCTGCCCAAGTGAGGAAGGGTTACTACTGGGGAGAAAGCGAAAACGTGCAACACGAGTTCCCAGCCGCGCCGCGTATTTCGTTTGGAGCAGAACTAAGTTTTTCTGAAAAACCAGTTCCAGGCAAAACAGTTGGTTTGGCATATAAGGTATGGACATGGCATGAAATGCCAGATGCGGACATCCGGATAACATTGCCCGAAGGTTTTGCGCTCATAGAGGGGAATTTGCATAGATTGGAACATGTCTCGGCTGATACTCAAATTGAGTCCAGCATAAAGGTGAGGATGCTTAAACTTGATAATTGGGTGGTATCGATGGATGTCGAGTCTTCCACATTAGGGATCAAGGCGCATGATCGACTTTATGTTTACGCGGTTGAAAATGACACTTTGATAAGCCGCGTGCCATTAGTCGAAACAGTTTTGCATGAGGCAAAAGTAGATGAATCCCAAATCCCATTAAAATACCGCGACAATGTTGTAGAGGTTGCGGAAACGCAATCGCTTACAATAAAGGGCCGATTTTGGTATTATTATGACGATTTGTACGATGGCAGCCCTGAGGAACTGCGGCCAAGAAAGTGGGCTAAGATTAAAATATTCGATATAGAAGACTGGCCTCTTATCGGGAGACATTTGGAATTTCTAGGGGAAACAACTACAGATAAAGATGGGAGGTTTACATTCGGGCCAATAAGTAACGAGGATAGTGGTTGGTTCGATGACGGGAATGGGCTGGATATCGTTGTGTGTGCAGTCGCCGACACAGATGTTGTCCAAGTGAAGTCTCCCGGTTGGTTAGGTGGCACGTACGAGGGATATACTAGTGACTTCCCGAACAACCCAGACGGCATATTGGATGTTGGAGGTTGGGAGCCTGTTGGTGACACACATAATGGAGCTTGGCGTGTTTTTGGATACATCAACGATGGATGGGGTTACCTAGCATATGGTCCGGCTGGTCACACGATGGGGAAGGTCACTGCAGACTATCCAGCAGCGGGTAGCGGATACGTGATTAATGGAGATATTTGGGGAAACGATTGGATTGAAATAGCCGATGACCATAACAGAATCCCTGATATAGTTCGACACGAATACGGGCATTTTGTCATGCACAAAACATATGGTGATTGGTTCCCCTCGGGCCCGTATCCAGATCCTCACTACATAGACACGGCTTATAACTCAAGCATGGCATGGGCCGAAGGGTGGGCGAGTTTCTTCGCAGTTGTTGTAGATGATGATGGTCGATGGGACGGGTATGGAATAGAAAATATTTCTTGGCTAAATGGTTGGGATAATGGCGACGCGGTCGAAGGTCGCGTACTCGGCGCTCTTTACGATATCTACGACGATCATGAGGATAATCTCTATTTTGAGGCACCCTTAACCAATATTGATACAATCTCCCTCGGCTTCAAGCCCATCTGGGACGTGTTCAGGGGCGCCGGGTACCGCTCGGACAACTTCCAAAAATTCTGGCAAGCCTTCAAGAGCACCTACAGCTCAGACGCCTACCGCGTGCACTTCTCAAAGGCGGCCCTCTTCCAGAACACCATCGACTACAACTGGGCGCCGGATTGCCAGATTTCAGATCTCACCGGAACCAGCCAGACAAGCCCCCTCACCCTGCGAGCATTTGCAATTGAATGGGAGTCTGAGGATCTACCATACACGTCTATGGTGTTTGAGTACTCGCTCGACCACGAGAACTGGCAACTCGCTGGTGTTGACGACAGCCCGACATACGTGCAGACTCAAGACCCCCCATGTGTGATACAATTCAGCGTTGAATGGGACGCAAGCCACATCTGGGATACCTCGGTCTGGGTGCGAGCGACGGCCTTCGACGGCATGGAGAACTCGGAGTGGAGCGAGACTGGGCCTTTCAGCATCGCTCCCCCGCCTATTGTCTACTCCCCCACGCACCCGTTGCCCCATGAGTACTATCCCGACCGCGGCGTGAGGTTCGAGTGGAAGATGGAGAACGAAAACTGGCCAATCGTCGGTTACAGCTGGGGTTTCGACAACCTTCCGAGTAGCATTCCAGATGAAATCACAGATACCAGCGACAATGCTATCTCATTAGAAAACGTGCCGGATGGCATCTGGTACCTCCACATAAGAGCTGTGGACAACGTCGGGGGCTGTGGTGACACGGCCCATCTCCGAATTTGGATAGACACCCGGGCATCCCCAGAAGTCCACCTGCCGTTAGTGACGATAGCTAGAGGGGCTCAGCATTCCCCGGCAGTTACAGCTGGCGGTAACAGGTTTTTTGTGGTCTGGAACGATCGGAACACTCGGGTAGCCGGAAAGGTTTACGATTTGGAGGGCAACGTCACCAAGCCCGAGTTCACGATCGCGGTTTCACCGGAGCTTCGAAGCCCATCCGTAGCTTTTAGCGGCAACAACTTCCTCGTTGTCTGGGATGACGCCAGAAGCTGGCCAGACCCAGGGCCGAACTGGCACAGGCGGGCGGCCATTTATGACCCATCCGGCAACATCGTTAAATCGGACTTTATTTGGGAAAAAGAGAAACCGGGCGTTTCATTTTACATCCCTGAAAACTTTAGCCATCTCATGTTGAACACGGCTGGCGGGATAAGCGGGGTCAAAATTGAAAATGAATTTTTTGTTGCGTGGAGCAGCGGTGATAACGTCTTCGGTTCAACAAAACTGCTTTCCCCCGATGTCACTGAGGCCGATACGATTTCTGTGCAGAGGAGCATTCCATTCACAGTCGCCGCGAGAATGTTGCATGGTTATGTTGCAGAGATGTTTGCATTTGAAGGTATTGAACTGGGGTACCGATACAGCCGGGACAACGTCAACTGGACAGAATGGGGGCCGGCACATTGGGAGTACACCGTATGGGTTCCAGAAAAAGAGCCCAAGCGATACCCACCCTGGCAGACGCCCCCCGAGGAGGAAGGGTACGTCTTGGGTCCCCCAGAGCCACACCAAGTTGTGACAACTATCTTGGACAGAAGCCCCCCTTGGGAGATTTCATACCCGATTCAGAGCTGGCGTGAAGGGTATGAGGGAGAAATATTTTATTTTTATAGGGATTTCTTTGGCGAATGTTACTACGAATTCTACACAATTTTCCTCGATAATGCGGGAAACAAAGAACCTCTGCCATCCAAAGCGGACATTTGGATGGTTTGTGGGGAGAACAGTGCATCGACGCCAATCATCAAACACGTCTCCCCACCTCTAGGAAAATGGACCAGACCCCAGCCAATCGTCGTCGCTTGGAACGGCGGCGGCCCCAACTTATCGTTCGTCGTCGATGACGTGCCAGGCTCTCTCCGCATCCCTGGTTGGGGGGAGGGCACGACCAGAGGCATCAGTGCTAGTAGTGAGTACTGGTATGAGATGTATTTTGCGGTTGAAACCTACGATGCGTTAAGCGGCCAGCCCCTCGATAACGTGAAGGTGGAAGTATTCGGATGGGTGATAGATGACCCATTCGAGCCTCCCCACAGCGTTTACGCTAGCGGCTATACTGGGGACGGTTATATCAGGATAACGTTGGAAGAGCCAGTTGAGGGCAGTTACAGGGTGGTGCTCAGCAAGCCAGATTATTTCAGCGAAGCCGTAAATGTTCCAGTGAGCTCGGAGTGGTGGGACGGCGTCTTTTACACAATTGTGGAAATCCGAGCATACATGAAGCCCATGGGAGTGGAGGCCCCATACGGATTGGAATATCAGGCCAACGAGGGATTGTTCAACTTCCACTTGCGCTCGTTCGATGCAAATGGAAAGGGGAGCTCAACTGTACATATAGGCCCATTCTTGTTCGCAACGCCCATAGAGCTGGGTAGAAGCGTATCCGGCACGATCTCCGCTGGCCAGACTCGCCGCTATGGATTTGATGTGAGCACGCCTCCGATATCCCTAACGCTCGACTGGCAGAGGGGAGACCTGGACCTACACCTCTACGACCCGGAGGGAAGACACGTCGGCTGGAACTACGAGACGAACGAGCTCGAGCTCGAAATCCCCGGTGCGGAGTACTCTGGAAGGAATACAAAACCCGAATGGATACGCATCCCCGAGCCCCAGTCAGGGTTCTGGGTGGTAATGATATATCCGTATGAGGCAGAGGAACCCACACAGTACACGCTCGAGATACTTGCGGACGTAACGCCTCCGGAGTCTTCAGTAAGCCTGATTACGCCTTACTGGCAGAACGCGGGCATGGTTCCGTTCAATGTTAGCGCAACTGCATTCGACCCTGCCCTAGTGAGCGAGGAGGTGCCTAGTGGGGTAAAAAACGTTGAGCTCAGGTACCGGTACTCGAAAGATAATCAGATGTGGAGCGACTGGACACTTTACGGCATTGGCAGTTCCGAGCCTTACTCTTGGACGTTCGATGCTCCTAAGGGCAACGGGTACTATGAGTTCTATAGCGTGGCAGTTGATAGAGCTGGCAATAGGGAGACATCTCCAGAGACGATTCTCTATCCCAGCGACGATACGTACGTCAACTTCTCATCCCCGAATGTCAATTTCGGTTCCAGCCCATACCTGCTCTTCAATGTGGAAGACGCAGAAGATGATATCAATCGCGCCTTCCTTAAATTCGATCTCAAGGGTTTGCCGGCGGAAGCGACGGTTGCAGCAAGCTTGAACATCTATCAACTCGATGAAGATATAGACCCCCAGCCGACCGAAGTGAGGGCGGTTGAAGACGATGAGTGGACTGAAAGTGTCCTAACGTGGAGCAATCAGCCGAGTTATGGAGAAGTTTTGGATACGAAGCATACCTCAGCCCAAGGCTATCGCTGGATGAGCTGGGACGTGACAAGTTTCGTGAAAAAAGAGCTCGGAGGAGACGGGCTGGTCAGTTTTTGCTTGAAGGTAAAGGAAGAGATGATGCCCTCGGGAGACATGAGCATGCAGACGGCGAAGGAGTACCCAGACCTCACAAAATGTCCGTATCTTTTGATCGTGATACCTTCAGATATCCAAGCCGATGCTCGAGCAGGTGTGGATACAACACCTCCAGAATCCTCTGTTAGCCCAATCGAGCCCTACTGGCAGAACGCGCGGATGGTTCCCTTCGCGATTACTGCTACAACTTCGGATGAGCTTAGCGGAGTGGAGAACGTCGCACTGTGGTATCGATATTCACCTGACAATTCGGCTCGGGGCCCGTGGACGGAGTTCGCCGTTGATACAGAGGAGCCGTGGAGGTGGGAATTCACCGCGCCCGAAGGCGATGGCTATTACGAGTTTTACAGCATCGCCGCCGATGTAGCAAGCAACATTGAGCAGCCACCCGCAACAGCAGATGCCGCTACAGGGGTTGACACCACTCCGCCGGTTTCCTCAGTTAACCCGATCGAGCCCTATTGGCACAATTCGCCTTTCACCATAACCCCGACCGCGTTAGATGAGCTGAGTGGCGTGGCAAGCGTTGAGCTGTGGTATCGGTATAGCTTGGACAACTTAAGTTGGGGACAGTTGATTCTCTTTGGTTCAACTAGTCAGGAGCCGTACGAGTGGCAGTTCGACGCCCCCGAGGGAGATGGTTATTACGAATTCGCCAGCATAGCAAGGGACGTTGCAGGCAATGTAGAGCCCTTTGAGCGGGTGTTCGTCGATGCATTTGTCGATGAGTTCGCGGGTACCTCTCTCGCCCCGGTTTGGTCTACGGGCAAGGTTGGGGTCACGTACGACAACATCGCGGTATCAGACGGTAAATTGAGGATAACCTCAAGGGCGGCTAAGGCAGGCACCTACGGCGCGCTCTACGTGGTTTCGAAATCACCCTTCGACTTTAGCCAAGGTATAATTTTCGATGTTCAGATGGGCGTACCGACCTACGACGCACCAGAAGATTTCAGGAGCGAGTTCTACCTTGCCCCGATTTTCACCACGAGCGCGAACCCGCACTCGCTGCCAGACTGGCTTAGGGTTGCTGCGAGCGTGAATCGCGAGGGCGTCCGATGGATGCTCCAGCGCCGCGTTGGAGGGGGCGGAATTGGAACTCTATACACTTCAGGCCCAACCCACAAGCTCGACGGCGTCTGGCGAATTGATATCAACAGCGAGAATGTCGCAGTTTGGCTCGATGGCACGTTGGTTGAACCGACCCGGCAGCACGGGCTGAACTTCACGAGCGCCTACACGTATCTGTGCGAGCGCACCAAGGTGGCGCCGGTTTATACAGTTACTTTTGACTATCTGCGGGTAAGGCCACGTGAGATTGTAGCGGATGCGCGTGCTGGTGTCGACACCGTACCACCAACTTCATCTGTTGACCCAATTGAACCCTACTGGCAAACTTCAACGCCTTTCACGGTCACAGCCACAGCGTCGGACAACCTGAGCGGCATCGCTGGCGTTGGGCTTTACTACCGCCATTCCCTCGACAACTCAACGTGGGGCGATTGGACCTCGTTCGATGTTGACAACTATGAGCCCTACTCCTGGTCGTTCGACATACCGGCTGGCCATGGCTTCTACGAATTCTACTCCGTAGCTCGCGATGTGGCGGGGAACGTCGAGGAACCGCCGGCGGAGGCCGACGCCAGGTGTGCCACCCTGATACCTGCGACGATCGACATCGACCCCGACACCCTCAACCTCCGCAGCCAAGGGAGATGGATAACCGCGTACATCGAGCTGTTGGGCGGCCTTGATGTGGAGGACATCGATGTGAGCGCCGTGGCTCTCGAGGGCGACATCTTTCTCGAGGGGGTCCTGTTTGCCGAGCTTCACCCGACCGAGATCGGTGACTATGACGGCGACGGTGTGCCAGACTTGATGGTCAAGTTCGATCGTTCGGCCGTGCAGGAACTGGTGAGCGTTGGCGGCAACGTTGAGCTGACGGTGATCGGCAAGTGGGGCCCCGCACCGTTCAGAGGGAGCGACACCATTCGAGTGATCGAGCCCGGTGAGGGACAGAGCCAGGGTCACGGGAACAAACCAGAAGTTCCACCAGGCCAGTCTGGTGGGGCACCAGGCCATGGCGGGAACCAAGGGCAGGGGCAAGGCCCACCCCAAACGCCACCAGGGCAGGGAGGCCAACCTCCGGGTCAAGGAAACGATCAGAGCCAAGACAATCAAGGTGGACAGCAAGAGAACCAGGACCAAGGGACCAGCCAGAACCAAGGCAATCAAAGCAGCGATCAAGGAAACGGACAAGACCAGAGCAACGGGCAGGGCAACTCAGATGGTCAAGGCAACGGTAACCAAGGGCAAGGAAATGGACAAAATCAAGGAAACCAAGGCCAAGGAAAAGCCAACGGCAAGAACAAATGAGGAGTAAGGCGATGCTGAGGCTCCCCGAAAAAGTGCGCCCGCTGCTGAAGCGCCCGCTGGGGAAGCTTTTTTCCGATAAAAAGACCGCGTTCGATTTCGTGCAACGGAGGCGCCCGAGCAGATTAATCACGGTCGGCGATTATGCGACGGCTGAGTTCCTGGGGGCGGGGTTCAAGCCGGACATAGCCGTAGTCGATTTTCGAATCATGCGGTCAGCTGTCGGTGGAAAAATCAAAAGGGTGATCAATGGTTACAAGGTTTCAACCCAGAACGTGAAAAATCCGCCCGCCACAGTCACAGAAGAGCTCCGTGAGGCGCTGGAGAATGCCGCGCCACCCACAAAAATAATCGTCGAGGGGGAGGAGGACCTCGCAACCCTGCCGGCGGTGTTATCGGCCCCCCTAGGCTCGGTCGTGGCGTACGGGCAGCCGGGCGAGGGGATTGTCCTGGTGGAGGTCAGCGATGAAAAAAAGCGGGAAATCGAAAAAATCCTCCAGATGTTTGAGTAAACCTATTTAGGGGCGGGCGCAAGGATTGGTGGGTCTGCATGAAGGTCGAGATCGTCAAGAAAACCGAAAACCCGCTGCTTCAGAGGGTGGAGGTCAGGTTCAGGGTTGAGCACCCCGGCGAGCCGACGCCGAAGCGCCTCGACGTGCGCGCGCAGCTGGCCCCCCAGCTAGGCGTTGCGGAGGAACTCGTGGTGATTGAGAAGCTCGCGAGCACCCACGGCAGGCATGAGGCATCCGGCATAGCCCGCGCCTACAGCTCGCGCGAGCGGCTGGAGGACCTCGAGCCCGGGTATTTGCTCAAGCGCGGCCTGCCCAAAGAGGCTAAGCCCGAGAAACCACCGGAGGAGAAACCGGAGGGGGAAAAAGCCGAAGAGCCGAAAGAAACCAAACCCAAGGAAAAGGCCGGGGAAGTGGGGGAGGGTAAGGGTGCCGAAGGAGGCTAAGGCCGCGAGGTCCAAGCTCTACAAGCTCGAGGGCGAGAAGCTGCAGCGCCTTCGCCCCCAGTGCCCGCGCTGCGGCCCGGGGGTCTTCATGGCGGAGCACAGCAATCGCTGGGCGTGCGGCAGGTGCGGTTACACGGACTTCAAGAAGTGATGACCACCGACGCACCGATGACCCCGGATGCGACTTCTTCAAGTTCAGCCTTGTTTTTCCTGATTTCTTCCTCGGTTTTTTGCAAATCGCGGCGAAGTTCATCGAGGGTTGCCTTCGCGCGTTCCAAATCGGAGGTGTGCCCACCGATCACGCGTTTGAGTTCCGCCTGTTTCTCCAAGATGGGCGACCTTTGACATAAACCCTCCAATGCCCCCTTCTTATCGCGGAGCCGCTCAATGTCCCCGCGGAGCTTGGCCAGCGCCCCACCCGAGAGGAGCACGCGCGTGTATTCGATTCTTTTCCGGCGTTCGCGGGCGTCCAAGCTTATTTCACCGCTCTCGATCAGCTCCAGCATGCTCCGCAAGAGTGCAGTCGCCACGCCGAGTTTTTTACCGGATGAGAACACCTCGGGCGGGTTCTCGATACAAAGTTCGAGTACTTCAGAGTTTTCTTTTGTCATTCTCAGCTTTCCGCTCATCACCAATTTTCTCATCTTCCTCAGTGGCCTGCTGAAGTCTAAGATGATGTGTGCGGCCACGGCCTCGGCGTGGGTGAGCTCGTGTTCGATTTGCTCGAGCTCGCGCCTAGAGCTTTCGAGCCGCCCGAACTCCTCACCCCCTATCAGCTGCGCGAGCTGGGCGCTCTCGGCCTCGATGAACCCCTCCAGCTCAGCGGCGCGTTTTTCAAGCGACATGATGTCGGCGCGCAGCCCCTCCACCCGCCCAGTGAGATCGGCGTGCAGCGCGATTTTTGAGGAAACCCCTTCGAGCGAGCGAACTTCCGCGAGAACCTTTTCGATGGCGGCGTGCGCGTCCCTAGCCGACCCATACAATTCCCGCAGGTGTGACTCTACGGGGCGCAGCTGCGGCGTGAATAGCCTTGCGACGAAGCGACCGTGGGCAACGATGGCGGCGGTCATGAGGTTAACGGCTCTCGTCATGACTTCATCAAAGGCGAGCAGGTCGGCGGGGGCTGTGCCACCCGGCGGCCGAATGCTAGTGAGCGCGCGGGTCAGCTTGTCCGCGAGAAGCCGCCTAGCCTCGTCCACAGTTTTGTACAACCCGGGGTGAACATCCTCCACCAGTTCGGCGGCGACCAAATCCCTCAGCCCAGCCAGAAGCGATTCTCGTTCACTCGCGATTTTGTTGAAAGCGGCGGTTAGCTTTGGTTGGACTTCGGCCAGCCTTTCTTTTTTGAGCGCATCCACGCGCCCACGGAGGGAATCGAGTGATAAGCTTTCGACTTTAGGTTCTCTGGGTTTCCCCCTACCAAAAATCCTTTTGAGAAACACGGGTTCACCGCTACCACTTGGCGCGCGCGGTTTAAAATTAGATGCTTGGCGAGGCACTATCCAAACCAAGCCGGCGGTGTCAAAAAGCCTCCCCGCGGCTCACGTGCACCTCTTCCCGTAGTTAGTAATGACACTACTAACTATGAAAATCTGTGCCTCGAGCTCGATCGGCCGCAAAATTATTGGGGCACAGCTACCACTTGGTGAGCAAACATTTAATAGCGCGACCAGCGATGTTAGCTTACAAAAAAGTAAGGAGTTGGAGAGGTGTACAGACCGAGAGAGCAGCGAGGACCACCCGCGCCGGTTAACGTCGGCGATGTCCAGAGTGTTAAAATCGAGGGCAAGGGAAAGGGCGGCGACGGGATAGCCCGCATCCAGGGCTTCGTGGTCTTCGTGCCCGGCGTCAACGTCGGGGATGAGGTGAAGGTCCGCATAAAGGAGTTGCGGCGAAGGTTTGCGATAGCTGAAGTCGTTACAGAGTAGCGCGCTTTTGCTCTGGGCTTTGGCATCCTCGCGCGGGTTAGCGGTAGCCCTTGAAATCAACTTCTATAAGGCGCTGCGGGAGAGAGTGCTTGAGGTTCAAAATGTTGTGTTTGGGAATCGAGGGCACCGCACACACGTTCGGCATCGGAATTGTGGACTCGCGAGGCAAAGTGCTAGCAAATGCTTCGAGGACCTACGTGCCTGCTAAAGGCGGCATTCACCCTCGAGACGCGGCGCAGTTCCACGCTGCGAACGCGCGAGCGGTCCTAGACGAAGCGTTGAAAGTAGCCAAGATAGGCATCGAAGACATCAATCTCATGGCATTTTCTGGCGGGCCTGGCATCGGGCCATGTCTACGCACGGCGGCAACGGCTGCGAGGGCGTTAGCGAGCTGGCTCAACGTACCTATAATTTCAGTCAACCACTGTGTGGCTCATGTTGAAATTGGTCGTTTGACGGAAGGGGCCAGGGACCCGGTCACCCTCTACGTCAGCGGGGGCAACACCCAAGTCATAGCCTTCGACGCCGGGCGCTATCGTGTTTTCGGGGAGACGCTTGACATCCCCGTGGGTAATTGTTTGGATGTCTTCGCTCGAGAGGTCGGCATCCCCCACCCCGGCGGACCGAATGTTGAGCGGCTCGCGCGCGAGGGCAAGCGCTACATCCCGTTGCCATATGTGGTGAAGGGGATGGACCTATCGTTCTCAGGGCTGATGACGGAGGCCGTACGAAAGCATCGGGCGGGGGCTAATCTGCGCGATCTCTGCTATAGCCTGCAGGAAACTGCGTTTGCGGCGTTGGTTGAAGTGACAGAGCGGGCAGTCGCACATACTGAGAAAAAAGAGGTCATGCTCACGGGCGGCGTTGCAGCGAACAAGAGGCTGAGGGAGATGCTTAGATTCATGGCGAAAGAACATGGGGCGAAGTTTTATGTGCCGCCGATGGAGCTATGCGCCGACAACGGCCCAATGATCGGGTGGACCGGGATTCTGGCGTACAAGCATGGGGTCAGGCATAAGCTCGATGATACGGTAGTCAAACAACGTCAACGAACGGATGAAATTGATATCCCTTGGAGGAGTGGGTAAATGTTGATGAAAAAAGGAGCTGAGGCCAACCTCTACCTCATGCCATTTGCGCGCGTGCTCCACCGGGCAGGGGAGGGCAAAGTAGTGGTTAAACACAGAATTTCCAAGCGCTACCGCATCCCAGAAATCGACAGACAATTGCGCGAGTCGAGGACTGCGCTCGAGTCGAAACTTTTTTCCGACGCCAAGCGTGCTGGGGTCCCAACGCCCATCATATACGAGGTCGACCGCATCGGCATGCGAATCGTGATGGAGTTCATCGAGGGTAGGCAGGTGAAGCTTGTGCTGGACAAACTGGGGCAAAAGGCGAGGAGAAAACTCTGTGAGCTCATGGGCAGACAGGTCGCCCGCCTGCACCGCGCCGGCATCGTGCATGGCGATCTCACCACTTCAAACATGATTTTGACCCGCGAGGGCAAGGTCTACTTCGTCGACTTCGGGCTGGGCGAGTACAGCCCATCGCTTGAGGCCCGCGGAGTCGACCTGCACCTGCTCAAGCGCGCGTTGCAGAGCATCCACTTCAGGGTAACCGAGGAGGCCTACCGCGCGGTTTTATCCGGATACCAGCGGGAGTTCGGTAAGGGGGCTGGGGAGGTGGTCAAGCGTGCCGAGGAAATCGGGCGGCGGGGGCGGTACGTGCCAAAGGAGGAGAGGGCGTGGCACTAATTTTTGTCACGAGCAACCGGCATAAGTTCGAGGAGGCGAGCGAGCTGGCGGCGCGGCACGGCATCGAGCTCGAGCACCGCGACACCCCTTACATTGAGACTCAGGCAGACGAGCTTGAGCACGTGGTGCGTCCCGGCGCCCAGCAGGCATGCGCCTTGCTCAAGGCACCGTGCTTTGTTGAAGACGCGGGCTTGTTTATCCGGGCGCTTCGCGGTTTCCCAGGCCCGTACTCCAACTACGTCTTTCATACCCTGGGCAACGAGGGGGTCCTGAAACTTATGGGGGGAAAAAGCGATCGGCGGGCCGAGTTCCGGTCGGCAATCGGGTATTGCGAGCCGGGGCAGAGGCCTGAGGTCTTCACGGGGAAAGTTGAGGGGACCATTGCACACGAGCCTAAAGGCACACGGGGATTCGGTTTCGATCCTGTCTTTGTGGCAAGCGAGGGGAACGGGCGAACGTTCGCCGAGATGTCAACGAGCGAGAAAAACCGCCTCTCCCATCGGGCTCGAGCACTAGAAACATTTTTCAGGTGGTACAAACAAAGAAAAAAGGCCTGAGGGGATCAAATGGCGAGCGAGCGGAGGTCGTATACGAGCTCGGCGCGTATCAGCGGGCTGTCGGCCGGCGAGGTGGAGGAGCTCGTAGTCAAGCTGGCGAAGGGCGGCACCCCCATGAGCAAGATAGGTCTGCTTCTGCGGGACCAGCATGCGGTACCCAGCGTCAGGGAGGCGACAGGCAAGAGCGTGAAGGAAATCTTGGATGCCCACGGTGTCGAGACGGGGCTTCCAGAAGATTTGACGAGGGTGATCCTCAGGGCCGTGAGGCTTCATGGTCACCTGAGCCGCAACCCAAAGGACTTCAAAACCAAGCGCTCGCTCGAGGTTGTTGAGGCGAGGATCAACAAACTGGCGAGCTACTACAGGCGGAGTGGAATCCTGCCCCCGGACTGGAGATACGACCGGGAGCGGGCGGCGTTGTTGGTGCGTGGGTAGCGAGCGAATATCGGCAAGTGTTATAGTCCCCCACCACATACATGAAAAGACAGGCCAAAATAGGAAAGAGGTTTCAGCGTGGGTCGTGCTGAAATTCGCAGGTTCCAGCGGGCGTCTGAGGCAGCCGCGGCATTCCTCAAAGCCCACCTCACGGGAGAGAGCCGCATCAAGATTATCACCCATACCGATCCGGACGGCATAGCGGCCAGCGCGATCTTGGCGCGGTGCTTTTACAGCTACAACACCCCCTTCCACGTGAAATTCACGCGGCCCCTCAAACCGGCCGAGATCGCGGAGCTCGGGAAGGAGGATTACGACCTATTCGTTTTTCTCGACCAGGGGAGCGGGCAGGTCGCGGCCGTCCACAAATTTGTGCTCGGGGCCGGGCATGATGTGCTCATCCTAGACCACCACCCAGGCGAATTTCCGGAGCTCTCAAACTTTACCCACCTCAACCCCCATGCGTGCGGGCTGAACGGGGCGAAGGATGTCGGCGCCGCGGGAGTGGCGTACTCGGTAATCGAGCACATAGACAAGAATTTTAGGCCCCTCGTTGGGCTGGCCGCGGTTGGCGCGATCGGGGACCGCCAGGAGTTCTTCTCGGGCTTCACCGGCGTGAACGAAACACTCGTCAAGCGGGCGGTCGACTTGGGTTTGATCCGGGTCAGCGAGGGCCTCAAGCTCGTAGGCCGTGAACTCTCACCGGTGGTTGAATGCTTGAGGCTGTGCATGAGGCCTTACCTGCCTGGCTTATCCGGGAACCTGGCCGCGTGCCGGGCGTTGGTCGACACGCTTGCTCTCTCGCCAGGGGCTACTTTGGTTGAGCTCGGCTCTGAGGCGGAGAGAAAGGTCAGGGATGTGATTTTTACCCGAGTCGGCCACGTCGCTATCAACGAGGACTTCTGCCACACGCTTTGGGGCATGGTGTATGAGCTAACCGCCAACGAAGTGGTGGGGCCGCGGGATGTTCGAGAGTACGCGGCGATGCTAGATGCGTGTGGAAAGCTCCGGAAGCCAGAGATAGGTTTCGCGGCGGCGCTCGGGGATAGGGTGGCTTGCAACGAGGCCCTCGGGCTCCTGCGCAGGTACCAGGAGCAGATGGTGCGGGTGCTCGGCTGGCTCAACGCGCACATGGACGTGTTCAAGGTCACCCCCAGCATGCGTTACATCTACACGGGCAGGGAGGTCGGGCCGACGATGATAGGTGAGGCGCTCTCGCTCGCGATGGAGTCGGGGCTCGTGGCCACGGACAGGCCCGTCGTCGGGATGGCGAATGGGGAGGGCGACGAGCTGAAGATTTCCGCTAGGGCGACGCCCGGGTTGGCGATGGAGGGCCTAAATCTCGGGCTCATCCTGACGAGGGTTGCGGGGGAGGTCGGCGGCGACGGCGGGGGGCACGATGTTTCAGCCGCGGCGAGGATACCACGGGAGCGTATGGATGAGTTTATGGCAAAGCTGGACCAAGCTCTCATAGGTGTGGTCTGATGCTTTACTCGGAGCAGGTGTGGCACCTCTCGAGGAGCGATAAGGGGTTCGCCCGCGTGATTGATGCCCTCAAGAGCATCGAGAAAATCGAGCGGCCGAGGGCGCTGAACTACTCCCACAACGACCTCGACGGCATAGGCAGCGCAATCGTCGCGCGGCGGCTGCTCCAGCGGCATTTCAACGCGGAGGTCGTGACGAAGCTGCCCCCTCACTTCAGGCTCACTGTACCCGAGGTTCAGAGGGCGTTGGAAACCGAGTCTTTCGACCTGCTCCTGGTCACGGACAAGGGCACGTTCGATTACTACGATGATTTTCTGCAGCTCCTCCCACGGGTCGTGATAATAGACCACCACCCGCACGACGGCATCCCCAAGCGCTGCGCGCTCTTCAACCCCTCGGCTGAGCGCGCGGTCCCCTCTGCGGCCTCGCTCCTCTGCCACATGGTGAGCAGCAAACTCGGGGTTGCAGACGAGTACGACGATTTCGCTGCGCTTCTTGGCTGCAGGGGTGACTTCGCTTTCGATCCGGTACAAAGGATCTCGGCTGAGTTCGTCGGGCCGTTCGTGAGCAGAATGCGGGAAAGGCTCCCCCACCTTTTTGAGTCTAGGCTAGACCGCGCTACGATGTTCGACCTAGTTGACATGGAGAGGACGGCGCTCGTGAACCAGGTAGCAGAAGCCCTGCACGCAGGCTGCCTCGCGCACATGTACAGTCGCGTCGACGAGAGCATCGGCGTTGGCTACGGGCCGAGCTTTATTTTTGAGAACCTGCTCGGGTTTATAGAAAAGCGCCCGAGGTTGGAGGACCTGCGCGCGCCGCACGACTTCATCGACGCTATGCCTGGCGGTGAGGTTCTGTCGGGAGTTTTTAGGCACTACAAGCGCGACTGGGAGCTTCTGGACAAACGGGCGGGAAGCGCCGTGCTGCTCGAGGAGATAGGCGGGGTAGGGATTTATCTGATGTTTGCAAAGGAGGCCCCAGCCATGCAAGTGGCACCATTCCCCGCGATTTTACCATACGTGGCGTCCACACGCCTGGAATCGCTTAAGCGCGAGTCGGGCTACCCCCACGTGATGGTGATGGTGTTCTGCCCAAAGGACCGCGGCGTGCACATCTCGATGCGGGGAGGGGGCGGGCTCGTGAATTGTGGCGCGATGTGCAGCGAACTCGCGGGCAGGCTACAAGCGCTGTACCCAGGGCAGGAGGGCATCGGCGGGGGAGGCCACGACCGGGCGGCGGAGTGCGTCGTGGACAAGCCGGTACCGATGTACGCGGTCATGCAGGAGCTGATAGCGCTCGTGGGGGAGATTGCCCAGCGGTCGAAGGTTCTCAAGGTTTAAAAAGGCGCGGTAGAGGTTAGTTGGGGTTCACCTTGACGTTTGAACAAACCGAGCTCCAAAAGCTGCTGGACGAGATAATCGGGCTCTTGGAGAGGTACTCTGATGACCCAAGCGTCATAGAGGCCGTGCTGTCAGAGTTGAAGGCCATCTACCAAAAAATCCCTATATACCCAGGGATCATCACAGTGTGCCTGCCCAAGGTCGTGACGCTGGTGAAAGCCAAGCAGCTGAATAAGGGCAGCGAGGTGGCGCTTCGCTTGAAGGATGGCCGCACCCTCTCGGGAAAAGTTTTGGAAGTCACCCCGGCCGAGATCAGGCTCACGAACTGCCACGAGTTCGGCCCCCAAAGGCCGTGCGCGGACCAAGCAGTGCCGGTCGACGATTTGCGCGAGGTTAGACTCCTCACGCGCGAGATCCTGCAAAAGGAGTGGCCGGATCTCGATTTCCAGGAGTGAGAACTTGCCGGAGCTCCAGCTCAAGCGCGGCGAGGTGGTGAGAGCAGAGGGGCTCGTGAGCCTGCAGGTTAAGGAAGGCGGGGTTTCGATAGTCGGCGGCTTGCACGAGAGGGGGGCAAAGGTCGTCATTCCCAAGGCGAAGTCGCTGCCCGTCGAGGCGGAGAGCGATGCGGTTATCGAGTACACCGCGGGGCCGGGCGGCGCAATCGAGCGGTTGCCCGGGCGCACGATACCACCGGAGTGGGACGAGCTCGTGGGGGAGATCGCTCGGATTAAGCCGCGCGTGGTCCTGATACTCGGCGAGGTGGACACGGGCAAGAGCTTTTTCACCACATATGTTGCTAACACCATGCTCAGGCAGAACTTGCGCGTCGCGGTAATCGATGGCGACGTCGGGCAATCGGACGTCGGCCCGCCAACCACCCTTGGAATAGGCGTCATCGAAAAGCCAGTCGCGATCCTGCAGGAGGTCCAGCCGGAGGCGGCGTATTTTGTTGGCTCGATGTCACCCTCCGGGCACATGTTGGAGTTCATGGTCGGCATGAAGCGGATGGTCGAGCACGGGCTGCAGAGGGCGGATGTCACAGTTGTGAACACCGCTGGCTGGACGACCGGCGGCCCGGGGCGCGCGCTCAGGCTTTACGAGATGGAGCTGCTGAACCCGGACCTCGTCGTGGCGCTCCAGCGCGGCAAGGAGCTCGAGCACCTGCTAAAGTCCGTGAGCCCTGGGAAGGTCAGGCGCCTCACCATGTCAAAGCAAGTCCGGCCGAGGTCGAAAAGCGATCGCACGTTTCTGCGTGAGCTGTACCTGGCGCGGTATTTCGAGGGGGCTGGCAGGCTCACGCTTGATCTCCGAAAAGTGTCGTTGGAGCGCTGTTATTACCGCACCGGGGAGCCGCTCGACCCGAAGGGTTTAGGGGTGGCGCCAATCGTCTACGCGGAGAAGATACCCGAGGGCCTGCTGGTCGTTGTCGATGGAGAGCTGAGCCAAGATGTGGTGCGCGAGCTCGAGGCCAAGTTTGGGAACGTCCACGTCACACCGCTCGGTAGCGAGAAGAACGTCGCAGTCGGGCTCGCGGACGCGAACGACGAGCTCGTCGGCCTGGGGATCATCGATAAGATAGATTACGCGCGCGAGAGGCTCGTCGTGGTTACCCCGGTAAAAGACGTGAGCCAGGTGAGCGTGGTCCAATTCGGCTCGATGCGGATAAGCCCTAAGGGCAAGGAAATCGGGACGGTGAAGCCGGGGAGTTTTTAGATGCGGATGCGGGCGATGGTTACCTGTGTATACGGCGATGGCTCGACCGCGCGCGCGGTGGCTGCGGCGTTGAGCCCGGACAATTTTCAGGCGCCCAAGGGTATCCGAGTTCTGACCAAGCGGCGGGGCAAGCGCGTCATCACGGATGTCGAGATGGACGGGAGGATTGAAACGCTTTTGGCGACGCTCGACGACTTGCTCGCGTACGCCTCGACTGCTGAGAGCATGCTCTAGAGTTTCTAGAAAACATTAACTTCGCAAGCCGCTCGCTGCCCGGGATGGTTTTTATAGTTAGTAGTGTCATTACTAACTACGGAAAGAGGTGAGGTGTGTGAGGCGGCCGTGCGAACGGACTTGGCGCGAAATCCTTGAGTGGGCGTGGTCGAAGGGCGTCGAGGGGTTCACCCATCGAGATCTTCTGCGCGAGGGCGTCGTCAGGTACCGTGGCGACAAGAGGTTGCGGGTTTCCTCGGCCTCGTCGTCGCTGCGCCAGATGTGGCAAGCCGGGCTGCTGACGCGACTCGCCGCAGGAAAAGGGCGCCGTGCGAGCCTCTACGCCCCGATTTCGCGCGAGGAGTACGAGAGGAAACTCAAGCAGCTCGTGCTCGTTTGAGGCCGCAGCGGGTCCTGTCTGCTAGTTAGTAGTCTCATTACTAACTACAAAAAACGCGAAAGGTGCAGGCCGGGGGTCAGCGCTTATTTGAACACTGCCCCGAACCGTGCTAACAGTCCTTTTTTCTCCGAGCTATAAATTCTATTTTACCCGCGACGCAAGGTT
>DYFS01000025.1 GCA_020725055.1 Candidatus Hadarchaeum sp.
AAAACACCAAAGCTTAAACCCAACGCGCCTTTAACTCACATGCGGAAGTACTGGTTGCTAAAGAATCTTTAATGGAGAGAGGGCTATAAGGCTTTAAACCGTTGTGGCCTTGGGCTGACAGGTGTTCTAGCCCAACGCCGCCCGCACCTCCCCGAACATCCTCCTGAATTCTTCCTCCCGCACCACATCCCCGAGGCCGATACCCGGACAATCATCAGACGCCTTAAACACGTGTCCGCTGGAAGCCCTCTCAAGCGAGAACGGGTAGGTGCGGCAGATAAGCGGCCTGATCGGGTAAATCTTGCACGCGCTTCGCTCAAGGAAGACGCACTTGCCCCCCTTCTTCTTCATCGCGTAGCGGTAGGGGCTGTTGCCTGACAATGGGATGGCAAAGCCCTCCTGCCTCAGCTCGGTGACTCTGGCTATTTGTTTCACCTCGGCCTCCAGCAGGAGGATCTTCCGCTTCTTTCGTAGGACGTCACCGCAGCATCTGGCGCACCGCTGACATTCAAAGCGGACGCCCTTAGGGTATCGGAATCCCATAGCCTTCAACACTACTCTGCACGAATCGCTTTAAAACTAACTCTTACCCTCAACATCAGCCCCGCGACACATCTGTAGGAAAAACTCATGCAAACGTGTATCGGGTGTGAGCTCCGGGTGAAATGCCACCGCCAAGAGGTTCCTCTGCCTCACCGCCACTATTTTTCTTTGGAATTCCGCAAGCACCTCGGCATCACCCCAGACCTCCTCGACAGCTGGGGCCCTGATGAAGACGCACCTCAGGGGCTCCTTCCCGAGCGCTGGGATCTCGAGATCGACCTCGAAGGACTCGCGCTGCCTGCCGAAAGCATTCCGAATTACAGAGATGTCCATCAGCCCCAGTGACGGTTGCCTAGTTCGCATGACCTGCTCGTCCCCGCGCTTGGCCAATACGATGAGGCCGACACAGGTGCCTAAAATCGGTGCACCATCGGTCGCGAGCTGCTTGACCCGCTCGAAAAGGCCCGTCGTGAGCATGAGCTTGCCGATCGTCGTCGATTCGCCACCGGGGTAGGGAAAACCCGGAAATCGGCACAAGTGTTCCAAAACGATGGCTTTTCGAGCGAAAAAATCTCAAACGCTTTGTCATAAAGTATGGGATTGATAACTTGCGAGTATTTGATATTTCCGATAAGGAGCGGCTTTTTTATTCTGTGATCAACAAAATAGTGATCAAGATTATCGCATTGATAGTCTGGTGGGGCACGGAGCTTTTCGACAAATACATCAAGCGCAGGAATTTGATTTGGAAGATGGCGCGCAAGCCTGCTATCCCTGAGCTCGGCTCAAGTAATCAAGGTAAAAAATGAGATAGCCTGATCGGGTCTCGCAGCCAATTATTTTTTTTAAGCCGATAATTAACCTTTTGGTCAGACGCCCCTAGCCTGTAGTTTTTCTTCAGCTCTCAACATCCTGATATCTACCCCTTTCATTGGTTCGGGCAAATTCTTGCTTACTTCCAACAACACTTGTGGATTATCATAATGTCTCGTCGCCTCAACGATAGCTTTGGCCATCCTCGCTGGATTACTCGATTTGAATATACCTGAACCAACAAAGACGCCGTCAACACCAAGTTGCATAACCATTGCGCTATCCGAGGGTTGAGCAATCCCTCCCGCACAGAACCAAACCACGGGCAGGCGCTGGAGCTTCATTACCTCTCCAACGAGCTTCTCCGGCACGCGGTACTCTTTGGCCTTGTCGTCTAGATTTTCATCGGTGAGCTCGGTGATCTGTCTTTTCGTGATCCTTATGTGCTTTATCGCCTCGACGATGTTGCCCGTACCAGCCTCACCCTTCGTCCTGATCATCGCCGCCCCCTCGTCTATCCTGCGCAACGCCTCGCCCAAGTCGCGCGCCCCGCAGACGAAAGGAACCTTGAACTTGTGCTTGTCAACGTGGAACTCCTCATCCGCCGGCGTCAGAACCTCGGACTCGTCGACCATGTCTACACCCAGCGCTTCGAGCACCTGCGCCTCGGCAAAATGACCGATTCTGCACTTTGCCATGACGGGAATCGTGACCGCGTCCATTATCTGCTGGACGATTGCTGGGTCAGCCATTCGAGCCACACCTCCGGCAGCCCTGATGTCGGCCGGCACTGCCTGCAGCGCCATGACTGCTACCGCACCCGCCTCCTCAGCTATGATTGCCTGCTCCGCGTTGGTGACATCCATAATCACGCCACCCTTTTGCATCTTGGCGAACCCGCGCTTCAGGCGCTCCGAACCAACTGATATCTGCATAACACCACTCGCTTCAATTATAGCTTTGCTGTAATTAAAAATGATAGGTATGCTGCGGTTCAGGCCTGAGGGCACAAAAACAAAATGTGAGGTTTGCGGCAGGGAAGCGGCGGACATCTCGGCCACGCTTAAGGTATGCGCCGCCTGCATCCAGGAGCGTTTCGAGGACGCCAGACCGCATATCGAAATGGCCCACGCCCAAGTTAGAAGGCGTTATGGTCTGCCAGCAAAAGCGCCTAAATATCCGAAAGGCGTGCGGTGCGGCGGGTGCGGGAACGACTGTCGCATCCCCGAAGGCGGCAAGGGCTTCTGCGGAGTGGTGGAAAACATCGGGGACAAGCTCGTCCGGCGCTTCGGCACGCCCGAGCGGGGGCTGCTCAGCTGGTACTATGACCCCCTACCCACCAACTGTGTCCCCGCCGACTTCTGCGCTGGCTCGAGCGGCGCGGGCTACCCGAAGTGGTGCCGAACCCCACGCGGCGACATCGGCTGGAACAACCTCTCGATCTTCATGGGGAGCTGCACGTACAGCTGCCTCTTCTGCCAGAACTACGGCTTCCGAGAACTCACGGTGAGCGGCAAGCCAACGATGACGGCGGCGCAGCTTGCTGAAAAGGCGGACGAGGGAGTCGGTTGCGCGTGCTACTTTGGCGGTGACCCGGCGAGCCAGATGCCTTTCGTGGTAAAATCTGCCGAACTCATGCGCGAGGCCGCAGAGAAAAAAAAGCGGCTGCTCCGCGTGTGCCTCGAGACAAACCTGAGCATGAGCCCGGAGAGCCTCAGGCGGTTCGGCGAGCTGTCGATGGGGAGCGGCGGCGGCATCAAGGCTGACCTCAAGTGCTGGTCGTCGGAAATTTTATACGCGTTATCGGGGATCGAGCACCGCGCAACGTACGAGAACTTCAAGTGGCTGGGCAAGCGCCACCACGAGCGCCCCGAGGTGCCCTTCGCGCGAGCAAGCACCCTCCTCGTCCCCAGCTACGTCGATGACCAAGAAATCCACGCGATTGCCTCGTTCATCGCAGAGCTCGACCCGACAATTCCATACTCCCTGCTCGCCTTTCACCCGCTTTACTACATGGACGACATGCCGTACACCAAGCGGGAGGATGCCGAACGTTACCTGAGAATTTGTAAGGAGGAGGGCTTGCAGAAAGTCAGGATAGGAAACCCCTGGCTGCTGTGCTAGCCTTGAAGCAGTGCCTTGACTCGTTCCTTAAACCCAAATCTTCCAGCCAACCGATTCATGTACGCCCAATCTAGTCTGCCGAACTCATCAAGTTTTGACACGATTTGTTTCAGCCCAGCAAGGTCCTTCTCCCTGCCAACGGCAAGTTTGCACAGGATAGCATCCTCGGGTCTCGCTAGGTAAACTGTCACGGGCTCCGTGCCCACGCTGAGTTTGGATATGGCCGTCTTCGCGTTGCGGCTCGTGTATTGGAACAGCTCACGGATGCGTGGCTCCGCCGGGCAGACGAAGTCTACGGGCAACAGCCCTTTGCGTTTGAGTGGTGTGAGCTCGGCGACCCCCTTCGTCGCGATCGTGAAAATCTCGTCAGGATGTTTCCTCTCGAGTTCGATCAGCGTCGGAAATACTTCGTCAACGTCTGTGGGGAATTCGAGCAACAAGTCAACGTCCCCCGTAGAATACACATCGCTGAGACGCGGCTCTGCAAGCAGGATTGCCGCCCCGCCCGTCACAACGGCGCTCGGGTACTTCAAGCCCTCTGATGCCAACAACGATAGTGCGTACTCGATCGAATTTAGCACCATATCGCGAAATGTACGTTTAGGCGTCATGCACCGACCAACTCACGCCAGGATTTTTTTAGCTTCGGCAACCTGCGGCAGCAGCAGACCGGTACGCCGCGCTCCCAGTCCAAACCGAGGAGATGTGCATACGAGGCGACTAGGGCGCATGTCTCGTCGAGCGGCTCGGTCGAACGGCAGCTCCTACATCGCTCGAGCGCCCGACTCAGCAGACGGGGCAAGTCCCCCGGCTTGAGTTCCACACCTACGCCCCGCCCGCCCAAGAGCTCCAGCACATGCCGTCCGGTGAACGTCAAGGAAGCTCGCTTGAGTGGGCGCCCCCGACGGCCAGTGCGGACATCTCTGACGGTAATCAACCCGTACGCCTGAAGCTGGGCCATCAGCTCGGACGCGCGGTCTGTGCTCACTTTTAACGTCTGGGCTAACCCTGTCACAGAGGCCCGATCGGCTACAACTAGGACTCTCTCCATCGCTTTTGGTAAGGAAACACCACGTTTAACCCCCATAACACCCCCCAAATAAAACCATGTTTTCATTATTTAAATAGTTTTTTTGATGCAGGCCAACCCATCTAAAACTTGAAAGACCCAGAGTACATGAGAAGGCTGAGAGAGAGGGATCCCCGCGTGAAGGTCAAAACAATAGGGCGGGCAACCATCTATCGGGCGGCGGAGAAATCGTTTGAGGAATTGAGAGAGTATGTAAAAGAAACCGTTGGGGAACGAACCCCCCGCGACACCATTTTGTTGGAACTTTTAGAGGCAGAAGCATTTTCTCCGAAAGTCGCTATTGAGGCCAAATTGTTCGAGAGCATGAAAGAGGATCTGTCGGATTTGGTCGTTACCCAGCGAGTTATCCTAACTCCAGACGGCAAGGTTTATCTGACTGAATTGAGGAAAGGGATAGCCGAAGGCGCGGCCTTGATTTATTCCGAGTGAACTTTGTTTATTCGCAGCCCTCTTTAAGCCGGCCGACAACATTAATCTCGGTGAGCGGGTGCCTGTTCATATCGCCGAGTGCGTGCTCGGGGTTTTCGCTTTCGACGACGACGGGAAGGAGATCGGCTCGGTTCAGTTCCCGCGGGACGTCGCACAGGTGGCAGGTAGGTTCGCAAGCGTCCAGATGGGCGTCCCCAGCGAGGAGCACCGCTCGCTCATCGCGAAGCTGATGCGAAAGAAATTCAAAGAGTTCACCGTCGAGTCTGAGGAGCTGGTAGAGCAGCTGCGCAAGGATTTCAAGCACGCCAGTTTCGAGTCCCTGACGCCAAACAAGGCGGGAGAAATTTTGAGGGGCGACCTTAAGAAAATTGCAGCTGAGGCCGGCGTGGAGAACGTGGAAAAATTGATTCATGACGTTAACTTCCTGCTCACCCGGGACCGCCTTCGCAGGGAGGCGGCTCAGCGCGACAGGCTCGTCATCCAGGCGATAAACATGCTAGATGAGCTCGATAAGACCGCGAACATCATCTGCGAACGGGTCCGCGAGTGGTACTCCATCCACTTCCCAGAGCTCGACCGCCTCGTACCCGAGCACCAGCACTACATGAAGCTCGTCCTCGCGCTCGGGCCGCGGGAGAGGTTCACGCCCGAGGAGGTGAAGGCGGCCGTCGAGCTGCCGGACGAACTGGTGGAAAAAATCGTTGCCGCTACCCAGAGCTCTCTCGGCGCCCCATTCGACCA
This sequence comes from Candidatus Hadarchaeum sp., assembly GCA_020725055.1. Lineage (GTDB taxonomy): Archaea > Hadarchaeota > Hadarchaeia > Hadarchaeales > Hadarchaeaceae > DYFS01. The sequence continues at coordinate 5,741 of DYFS01000025.1, forward strand.
GCTTGACATCCAGGCGATTCAGGGCGGTGCGAAGGAAGTTTTCACCCTGTACGAGGAGCGGGAGCGCATCTCAGCATATATCGATGGGCTGATGGCGCAGGTGGCTCCCAACATCCGCGCGGTGGTCGGCGGCTCGATCGGCGCCCGACTCATCTCATTGGCCGGTGGCCTCACGAATCTCGCGCGGTTGCCAGCGAGCACACTCCAAATCCTTGGCGCTGAGAAGGCGTTGTTCAGAGCCCTTCGCGGCCGGGCCATGCCCCCCAAGCACGGGGTCATCTATCAATATCCGGACATTAGAGGTGTTCCAAAATGGCAGCGGGGCAAGGTCGCCCGTGCCCTCGCCGGGAAGCTCTCGATCGCCGCCCGGGTGGACGCGATGTCGGGCGAGTTCATCGGTGAAAAGCTGGCCGCAACCCTCAAGTCAAGAATCGCAGACATCAAATCAAAGTACGAGAAGCCGAGGGAGAAAAAATGAAAATCATCGAGCACGAGCGGTTCAATGGCGTTTACTGGGTGGAGTTCGAGGACGGGGCACAGAAGCTCGCCACGGTCAACTCGGCGCCTGGCTCACAGGTCTACGGGGAGAAACTCATCGAAATCGAGGGCACCGAGTACAGACTGTGGGACCCGTACAGGAGCAAGCTGGCGGCGGCGATCGTCAGGGGCATCAAAGACGTGCCCATCGCTGACGGCTCAAAAGTGCTCTATCTGGGCGCAGCTTCCGGAACCACCGCCTCACACGTGGCCGACTTGGTGGGCTCGGGGGGCGCGGTCTACTGCGTCGAGATATCATCGAGGCCCATGCGCGACCTCCTCCTCGTGTGCAACCGCAGGCCCAACATGGTGCCGATGCTGGCGGACGCCTCCAAGCCAAGCAGCTACTGCTCGCTCATCGGCAAGGTGGACGTCATCTACCAAGACGTGGCGCAGCCGGAGCAGAGCGGGATACTTTTCGCGAACGCCAGGGCTTTCCTGCGCGGGGGAGGGCACGCGATGCTCGCGCTCAAGGCCCGCAGCATAGACGTGACGAAGGAGCCGCGCGAGATCTTCCGGGACGAGATGGGGAAGCTCGAGCGGGAGTTCGAGATTTTGGACGCGAATGTGCTCGAGCCGTACGAGAAGGACCACGCGATGTTCTTAATGAGAAAGGGTTCGTGAGAAGCGAGTCAGCGTTCGCGCGAGTGGTGGGGTTCATCAAGAAGTAAAAGCATACTCACGAAGCACAAAAACGCTGGACAACTACTAATTTAACTACAAGAGGTTCTGCGACCAGTTAAGGGCAAAAATTAGGCGCTAGAAAGTTCCTTCTTTTTCCCCAACCGCCTAGCCGCCGGCGGGACGCGATTTCAAGTCCCTCGCCAGGTAAAACAACTTCGTCAACCCTTCCCAGTTCGGCCTTAGGCCGAGCTGGCCTAAAATTCGCTTCAACCTGCCCTTCCTGAAGACGTTGTGCTTTCTCCGTTTGATTTTCGTATAAAAGACGTCTTTACATTTTCATCTGTGGGCACTTTTCCCGCCGCTCTATTGGTGGGAGCTCAAGTGAGCGGCGTCAGCTCGGGCGTGGACTGAAACACGAATCCGGGCGCATTTTCCGCCCACCACCAGGGCATTAGCTGGTAGTGGATGACGTAGTTTTGATCCTCGTACGTAAATTCGAAACGCCAAGTTGGATAGGTTGCGACGTTGGTCGTCGCTGCCGCGGCGTTGCAAGCGGCACCCGCCGGGATAACCACCACGCGGTTGTCCGCAAGCTGCCAGGTGCGCCCGCGGAGGTACATGAGCACCTGTGCCGGCGGGTAAAGCCAACCACTCGTAGCTGCGTTTTCAACCGATGGGCTGGTGATCACGCCGGTGAGGTTCTCCCTGATGGCTAGACTGGTCACGACCCATGCCTTGTCTATCTTGCCCACGTCGACGCCATTTTCGTGGCCGCTCACCCTAACGCCAAAAAGGTTCCACCCACCTCTGCTGACTTGAACAAGCACGTTGTCGCCTTCATGAGCGTAGCCCACGATGTCGATCTGCCGGCTGTTTTGGAGCGCGAATAAGTAGCTCGCGGTTATCGCCGTGGCTGCCTTGGCGTTTTCCCTCGCGAAGTGGTAGAACTCGGGAGGCGTGGCCGTGGCCGGCTGGGGCAGGTTTTCGACCGGCGCGGTTATCGGCGAGGAACTCACCAACACGACATCGCCGCTCTGCCTGAAGTAAACGTCACCTCCAGGCACGAACCTTGAATTCTCAACCCTTAGCTTGGCGTTCACCGCGGAGTAATAGCTCATACCAGCCCGCCTCCCAGCCTTCACCCGCACGATAAACGCGGAGCTGTTCTCGTCAACGTGCAATTCATACTCGCTACCCCCAACGGTACGAGGGAGCGCGAAACTCGGTTGCTCGCGAGAGAGGGTTGCAAACGACATCCTTGTTAAATCGTCGGCGAGCGCCTGCGCCTGCTCATCAACCCGCACCTCGAGCTGCCGGCTGTACTGCACGATGAAGACGCCCACCAGCATCGAGGCGACGATGACGCCGAACAGCACGTAGAAAGGCAGGTGCTCGGCATCATCCACTTACCATCACCCCACCTTCAACCCTTTTGAGCGTGAGCTTGACCTCACGTGCAGCGAAAGTTGCCCCACTCACGCTGATGCCCGCGGCGAAGTTCTTGGGTACACCATTGATCACCGCCACAACCGCGTTGCCCTCAAAGCGCAGCTCACAACCCGCTGGCACATTGATGTTAAAAAACTCCTGCGCACCGATATCTTTGTCTGCGAGCAAGCGGATTCGCTGTGCGAGCCCCTTGACATCCCGCTCGAATGCAGCCTCCGCGCTCCCCTCCCGGTAGCTGAGGTAGAGCCCGGCGAAAATGCCCAGAAAAATCACCGCGAACACGATACCGGCGAGCTGCTTGAACGCAACCATGCGCTGGCCCCCTATCGCCGCTCTCTTACCAAAATCTCCGGCGCGGTGACCTGCTCAACCCGCGTCGGTTCGTCCAAATCTTTGTTGCGGGTGCAGCGGTAGAGGTATCCGCTCACCGCCGCCTCGAGGCGCTCCTCGTGGGTTATGAGGAGCACCTGCTTGACGATGTCTGGTATCCGCTCGCGCAGGGCGGTCGCCAGCTCCTGGATCCCCTCGGCATCGAGGTTGTGCGTTGGCTCATCAAGCACGAGCCAGCTCAACGTCGGGGCAAGCACGATTGCGAAAGCGATGCGCAACGTCAGGCACGCGCATGTTCGCTCGCCCCCGCTCGTCAGCCCCTCGACCGCCACCCAGTTGCCGAGGCGGTTGCGCAGCTGCAGCACATAATCATCCTCGACAGCAAGCCTGATACCTGTGAAGTCGCCGTAGGGGTAGAGCTCGCGCCACAGCTCGTTCATCGCCCCGTTCACCGCCTCTATAAAGTCACGCCTCATCGTCGTTTGAGCTTGCGCCAACGCGTTTTGGATCACCTGCAGGGACTGAACCGCCTGCTGCAGGTGCTTTATCTCCGCCTCGCTGCGCCTCAGCAGCGCGAGTTTTTCGTAGACGCTCTCGACGAGTTCCCGCTTCACGCTGATGAGCTGCTCCATGCCAGCCGCTTCAGCTCTAAGGCGCTCCTGCGTCCGGATCAGGTTCTCGTGGTCCTTGGCAATAGCCTGCGCCCTGGCCTCATCGTAGCCCCTGCGGACCCTCCACAGCTCCTGCTGGATGTGCAGGCTTTCGGCCTGTTTTTGTTTATGATCTTTTTCAAGCTGTTTTAGGTCGAGCCGCAACTGCAGCATTTGCCTAGCGCCGGAAAGCTGTTCGCTGAGGCGATCCACCTCCGAGCGCGAGCGTTCGAAGTCGGCGTGAAGCTCCTCCGCGGCTGCTTGGGCCTTCACGTGCTCACCCTCAACAACCCGGAGCTCCTGCCCCAGCTGGGAGTGTTTTGCCTCCAGGGCCTGCAGGTCCTCGATCCCCTTCGCGAGCGACTCCGCACGCCTCTGGATTTGGAGCTTCTGCCCGAGCTCATCATTGAGTTCTGCAAACTCCTTCTCCAAGTTGGCCGCTTCCCCCTCACGCGCCCCCAGCTCCTCCCTCCTCTGCGCGAGCAGCTGCTCCCTCTTGCTTTCCGACAGCGGGCTCTCACAGACGGGGCAGGTTGGGCCAGCCCCCTCAAGCTCAACCACAGCCTGTTGAACGTCGCGCAAGCGCGTACGGCAAGTTGCTAGTCTGTCACCCGTCGCCCGGAGGTTCGATTGCAGACGCTCGACGGATTTTGCCACCTCTTCTGGCTTTATCTGTTTGAGTTCTGCGCGCGCCGCTAGCCTGTGCTTGATATCCTCGTCGAGCTCAGCAAGGCGCAGCTGCAGCATCTCCATCCTCGCTTTCAACTCGCTCGCGCGGGATGTGCACCTCATCAGTTGTGCGCCAAGCTCGTCCATATCGCCACGGGCATTCGCGTACTTTTCTTGTAGGCTACCGACCTGCCTCTGGATCTCACCTGGATCGACGCCCGCGGCCTCGCCGAGCCTGCCCCTGACCTGGTCGAGCCTCCGCTTCAACTCGTCCACCACCCCACTGAACTCACGGAGAGATTTTTCTAACCGCGTTATCTCTAACTTGGCCTCGCACATCCTGTCAAGCTCAGCCTTGACTTCCTCGAGCTTGGGTTGCAGTTGCTGTAGCCTAACCTGGATGCCCTGCCTTTCCAGCTTCAGATTTTTTAGGCCTTGCTCGAGCGCAGGCAGAGCCGCTAGTGTAGCATCCTGCTCAAGCCTGGCTTTCTCGGCCTTTTTATCATCGGTTCGGTCACGCACGTTGTTTATCAAGGTGCCCATATTTTTCCGCGCCCGCTCGAGTTTGTCTATGCCGAGCAGCTCATCGATGCTCTCCATCCGCCTGCCGCGCGGGAGGGTCAAAAAGTAATCCAAGCGGTTTTGCTCCGAGTAAACCGCTCGCTCAAAGAGGTCGGAATCCATCTTGAGGACCCCCTCGATCGCTTCGGTCACACGGGTTGAGCTGGGGCTCTCGATGAGCTCCCCGCTCGCCCTCCTGAGCTCCGAGAGTGTCGTGCCGGTGCCCCGTTCGATGACCCGCTTAACGAGGTACTCGTCACCATCTGGGGCGATGAACCCAACCTCCACCTCGGCTGAGTCAAACTGCCTCGGGCGGTTCATTATCAGGTCTTCTAGCCTCATGACGCGCGCCCTCACGAGGGGGAGTGTCCCAAACAACGCGTACGAGATGGCATCGAGCACCGCCGTCTTGCCGGAGCCCATTATCCCGACGAGCACGTTTGTGCCGTCCCCGAACTGCAACCCTGTGTCCAAATGGGATTTCCAGTTGTGGAGTCTGACTTTGGTTATCATCGCTTCCCAACCCGAAGCTCGGTGTTTGTGAGATCCGTCACGATGTCCAAAACCTTCTGGCGCGCCTCATCCATCCGATCCTCGATCAGCAGGTGGTAAAGCATCCGAACCTCAAACGTTTGAGGATAGCTCATATCCCGGAGGTTCTCCTCGAGCAGCTGTATCGCCATCTCCTCGACCGGCAGGCGGCGCTCCCGCAGCTCGCGCAAGAATTTCACCTTTTCCTCCAAACCCGGGGCGACGAGGTCCTCTTTACCTATCGAAACCAGCGCCCTGTCTGAGAACTCCTCGGCGATGGAGTCTTCATCGAAGTCGTTACGCGACGCGTCCTTCGCAAGCGTGCCAAGCAGCCTAAGCCGGACGAGCGGGAGCTTCGCGGCGTTGCGCCTCGGCCTTTCCAAAAATTCTCGTATTTTTGCCTTGACCGCTTCGTTGAGCTGGGGTACACTGATGCCGTCGAAAGTCAGCTCTTGGTAGTAAAAATCACGCACATTTCGAAGCTCAACAAACTCGTAGCGCGCGCCATCGCCCACCTCGAGCATGTAGAACCCCTTCGCCAGCTGGGCCTCGATCTCCAGTAGCTGCGTGCGGATGGTGCTCCCAGGGAACAGCAGCGGCCTGCCGTGCGCGGCGGCCTCGGAGTGGTAGTGCATGTGCCCGCATATGTAGAAGTCAAACCCCCGCGGGAGGTCGGCTAGGTCCAAGGTCGGCTGTTCTTCGCTTGAATAGACGTACTGCCCGACCGCTTGATGCAGCATCAGGATGTTGGTGGCACCGTCTACCGGCTTCGGGTTCCAGATCGCGATGGCGTCCTTGGCGTTGCGCTCTGGCACGTTGCTCATGCCGTGGATTGCTAGCTTACCGCCGGGGGTTTTGAGAATCAGGGCGTTGTGGTGGAGGTGGACGAGGAGGCCAGCCGCTTCGAGCGTCTCAACAGGGTTCACAAGCCCCCTGATGCGGCGCTCGTGATTCCCGTGCAGCGCGACAATCGGCACACCCCTAAACGCTACGGGTGAAACATCCTCCATGTTCTTATCGATTGATCGATCCAGTTCTACCCCAGTTTGCTCTTGGGCGCATGGTACGGCTAAAATCCGCATCGCTCGAGCCCAAACCTCCGGGCGAGGGATCCTGGCGTCGAAGATGTCTCCTGGGATGAGGATGACCTGCGCCCCGAGCTGGAGCGCGCGCCCGACGGCTTCGCAGAACTGATCGAACGAGTCCTGCTCCCGCGCGGTCCCCCACTTCGCTCCGAGGTGCGGGTCGGATATGACAGCCATCTTCATCCTCATTCCTCTGCCTTCGCCACCCTTGTCTTCTTTTTGCCCCAGTCGGCCTTGCTCACGCACTTTGGCTCCAAACACATGCGGTAGGGTCGCACCCCGGGGCGATTTACCTGAATCATCGGCGTGCCGCAGTGCTCGCACGTTCGATCGAGCGAGATGATGAGGCCCATCTGGGGGAGCGGGAACGAGTTTTTGCACTTCGGGTAATTTGAACACCCGGCGAAGCGCTTGCGGGTCGCACGCGAGACGATAATCCTAAGCTCCCCGCTGCACTTCGCGCACGTCCCAAGAACCCTCTGCTTGCGCCTGGCCTCCCTGAACGCATCGCCGAGATCTTTGCCTATCTCGAGCTGTTTTTCCTTAAACTTTTTCAGGAGCTTATCGAGCGTTCCCCGGGCCTCGGCGATTACCTCATCCTTGCTGCGCTTGCCCTCCTTGATCGCCTCCATCTCCCGCTCGAAATGGGCAGTAAGCTCCTCGCTGACTATCTCCGGGCAGTGCCTGCTCAGCGAGTCCACGACCTCAATCCCCAAATCGCTCACCTCTATCTGGTTGCCGAAGATGTAACCCCGCTCGTAAATCGTCTGCAGGATGGGTGCGCGCGTGGCCTTTGTCCCGAGATTTCTGGCCTCCATCTCTTTAACGATCGACGCTGGATTGTGTCGTGGCGGCGGTTGGGTCTCTTTCTCCTCGAATTTGACCTCTTTAGGCACCAACGACTGCCCCTCCGACAGCTCCGGCAGGGTCACCTCCTCAGTCGCTCCGTAAGGGCCATAGTACATCAGCCACCCCTTATCTAGGATGCGGCGCCCCCGAAGGTAGAAGGGCTGCCCGTTGACATCGAGCTCGACGCGTATGCTCTCCTTAAGTGCCGGCTTGCCGAATATCGAGAAGAACCTGCAGACGATGAGGTCGTAGAGCCTTTGTTGCGGGCCGACGAGCTTCTCCGGTTTTTCTCCGGTCGGGTGAACTGGCGGGTGCGCGGGGTCCGTCTTTGTGCCCTCGGTCGGCCTCAGCTCTGGCAGCTCGAGCAGGCTATCCGCAAGCTTCTTGTACTTCGAAATCCCGCTCAGCCGCTTGATTATTGCCGCACAATCTATCGTCGGCGGGAACTTTTGGTTTGAGGTGCGGGGGTAGCTTATCCAGCCGGCGTCGTACAGCTGCTGGGCTATCTGTTGCGTCCGCATCGGCGTATAACCAAAACAACGGTAGGCCTCGGACTGCAGGGCTCCGAGGTCGAACGGCACCGGCGGCCGCTGCTGGTACTGGCGCGTTTGAATCGCCGCGACCCGCGCTTTCTGGCCCTCGCAGGCCGCTCGAGCTTTTTCGGCCTCTTTCTTGTCGAAGAAGCGCGGGGTGGCGTGCTCGGCCACGATTTCCTGCCCCTCCAGCTCGAGGAGGAGGCTCACAACCCAAAACGGCTCGGGTTTGAACGCATTGATCTCACGCTGGCGCTCCACCAAAATCTTTAAGGTTGGTGTCTGCACGCGCCCAGCCGACAACTTGGCGAAACGCTCGTGCGCAGCTTCGACCGACGCGCTCATCGCCTTCGATAAATTCATCCCCCAGTACCAGTCGAGCATGTGCCTGGCGATGCCGGAGTCGACTAACTCGAAGTCGAGACGGGGTAAGGGGTTGTCGTACGCTTGGCGGAGGTCCTGCGTGGTCAAGGCTGAAAACTTCATCCGTTTAGCACGCTTTATCGAGTCCTCGCCGCACAAAAAGCGGAGCACGTTGTAACCTATAACCGCGCCTTCGATGTCGTAGTCCGTGGCGTTTATGAACTCGCTAGCCCCCTTCGCGAGCTCCTGGATGGTCTCGACGAATGCCTGGGTGCGTGCGGCCTTTTTTGTGACCTTGTAGGTTGGCATCCAATCCACATCGTAGACCGGGTAATCGCGCATGGGTCGCTTGTTTTTGAGCGTGAAGAGGTGCCCGAGTGCGGATGCAACTACAATTTTTTTGTTGTCACGCATGAACTCGTAGTACGGCACGCCGTTGAGCTCTTGCTTCGCCGGCCTTTTCTCAGCCAGAGATGCCGCGATTTTGGACGCCGCGCTCGGTTTCTCGCATATGATTAAAGTTTTTTCCATCTCATCCCTCAACGCTCATGAAACTTAAGAAGCTCGTCTACTATAATTATTTCGGATACGAAAACTCGTTTTGCGTGGCACCATGAACGCGTTCGAGCTACTGCACGAGTCTGTAAGGCCGGCACTAGGGGGGTTCGGGCTGAGTGAGCCGACCGAGCCGCAGGAGCTTGCAATTCCCGCGATACTTGAGAAGAAAAACGTGCTGCTCATCGCCCCGACCGGCACAGGCAAGACAGAAGCCGCGCTGCTGCCTGTGCTCAGCTCATACATGAAGCAGGAATGGCAGCAAGGGGTCAAGATCCTCTACATCGCGCCTCTTCGAGCACTCAACCGTGACATGCTCGCAAGGCTAACGCGCTGGGGAAATTTTCTCGGGGTCAAGATGGGGGTGAGGCACGGCGATACCTCGACAACCGAAAGGCGAAAGCAGCTTGAGCACCCACCTGACATACTCATCACAACTCCAGAAACACTCCAAGCGATCTTACCGGGACGAAGGATTCGGGAGCACCTGAGGACAGTGCGCTGGGTAATCGTTGATGAAATTCACGAACTCGCGGAGGACAAACGCGGGGCGCAGCTGAGCATTGGGTTGGAGCGCCTCGCGGAATTGGCTGGCGAGTTTCAACGTATCGGCCTCTCTGCGACGATAGGCAGCCCAGAGACCGTCGCACAGTTCCTCGTCGGCACCAAGCGTCAGGTGAAAATCATAGACGCCACCGTGGCGAAGCAGATGAAAGTTCGCGTGGAAAGTCCGATGCCAACCAAAGAGGATGCGGAACTCGCGGACAAGCTTTTCGCGGAGCCGACGATGGCTGCGAGACTAAGGCGGCTCAGGGGGCTCATGGACAAGCACACCTCCGTGCTGACTTTCGTCAACACCCGCGAAGCAGCAGAAACTCTCGGCTCGAGGATGCGCATGTGGGACGCGGGCTACCCGGTGGCCGTACACCACGGCTCTCTCGCAAAGGAGGTGCGCATCGAAGCAGAGGAAAAATTCAGGGATGCAAAACTCAAGGGCTTGATCTGCACTTCGTCGATGGAGCTCGGCATCGACATAGGCGCTGTGGATCTGGTCGCGCAATACATGTCTCCCCGGCAAGTCACGAGGCTCGTCCAGCGAGTCGGGCGTTCCGGCCACAAAATAGGGAGACTCTCACATGGCATCGTGCTCGCCGCGAACCCGGACGATGTCGTGGAGGCCGCGGTCATCGCTAAGCAGGCGCTGGCGGGAAAACTCGAGCAGACAAAAGTTCAGGAAAAATCTCTGGATGTTTTGGCTCACCAGCTGGCCGGGCTCTCTCTAGACGCGAGCGACGTCAGCTTAGATGCCGCCCACGCGTTGATAACCCGCGCGTATCCATATCGCGATTTGTCTAAAGACGGACTCCTCAGCGTGCTCCAGCAACTCAAGGCGCGGGGGCTAGTTTGGGTCAAAGATGGGAAATTCGAACGGAGGAAGCCGGGATGGGAATACTACTTCACGAACCTCTCGATGATCCCGGACACCAAGCGCTACCGCATCTACGACATCGCCTCTCGCAGATCCATAGGAACGCTGGATGAGGAATTCGTCGCTGGTAGCGCGGAGCCCGAGATGAGTTTCATCTGCAAGGGGGAAGCTTGGAAAATTGTATCTATCGAGGAGGACCGCGTGCTGGTCGAACCCGCGGGTGACCCACTCGGCGCAATCCCTGCGTGGGAGGGCGAACTCATCCCGGTGCCCTTCGAAGTCGCGCAGGAAGTGGGGAAAATTAGGGGTGAAATCTGGAAACGCCTGAAGGCCGGGGCCAGCGTCGAGCAGGTGGCGGGTGAGCTGTGCGAGGAGTATCCGATTGAGGAAGGAGCTGCGGCTTGGTTCTCGAGGCAGATGGAAGAGCAGTTGAAGGAGAGCCAACACCTGCCGACCGATAACCAACTCGTGATAGAGGCCTACGAGCAGTTCGCCGTTCTGCACGCCTGCTTTGGCTCTCTCGTCAACGAGACGCTCGCGCGGGTTCTGGCGGCGTTGCTCTCATCAAGATTTGGAGCGAGCGTCGGTGTGAAAATAGATCCCTACCGAATTGCGTTTAAATTCCCTCTCATTGCAAAGCCGGAGTTGGTAGAGCAATCGCTTGGAGAACTCAAACCGGAGCACATCGAAGGAATCTTGCAGCTGACGCTTGGGGACAGCTCGATGTTCAGGTGGCGCCTAATCCACGTCGCGAAGAGATTTGGTGCTATCAAGCGGGACGCCGACCTCTCGCGCATCAACCTGCGGAGGATCGCGAGGGCTTTCGAGGGCACGCCAATCCAGGCTGAAACGATGCGGGAGATTTTGCTCGAGAAGCTCGATGTTGCAAGGACAAAAGAAATCGTCGGGCTCATCCAAGATAGAAAAATCAAGCTGGCCACTATCGCGAGGATACACGACCAGGGGCCCACGCCGCTGAGCTGGCCGGTGTTGAACGAACTCGCAAGCGCAGGGGAACTCGTGGTGCCGAAGCGCGCTGAACGAGAAATACTGCTCGCGCTCAAAGATCGCCTGCACAGGAAGGAGGTGCGGCTCTTCTGCATGAATTGCTGCAAGTGGTCGACATCCACACGAGTCGAACGTTTGCCAGAGTTCCCGACATGTGGCAACTGCGGCGCGAGGCTGCTGACGACACTCCCGTATGAGTCTAGGGAAATGTTGGCGGCAATCAAAAAATATGCGGCGGGGAAGCGGATGAAGGAGAGCGAGAAGAAGCTGGTCGCGCGGGCTGAGAATACCGCCGCGCTCATCCTCGCCAGCGGCAAGCGGGCTTTAATCGTGTTGGCGGCGCGGGGGGTTGGTCCGAAAACTGCGTCGAGGATTCTCGCATACCAGTTCAGGGACGAAGACGATTTCTGCCGCGCAATTCTGCAGGCCGAGCGGCTTTACGCGAGGACACGTCAATTTTGGAGCGACTAAACTGTGCCTATTTTGGAAGCTTGCTTTTCACATAACTCAAGAACCTTGTCGCGGCCTGAAGAGCATCGGCCGCATCCTTTGAACCCAATAGCTCCTCTAGGTACTCCGCTTTGTTTTTGATCGAGAGAATTGTGCCGAAACGCGACACGTTCTTACCGTGCTCGGGGTCACCAGGGAAAATGCCGCTGAAGAGCTCCACCGCTTCCTCATGTCTCGTGCCAGCATACCTAAACCCCTTTACAAACACCAGAAGCGCATCCGCCGCAGAGATAATGGCGTGCACGGAATTCAAGACGTTGGCGTTGTACCTCGCCTTTTCGTGAGCATCCTTTGCCGTGTCCAAGAACTCTTCCGATTTTTGCAAGTAGTTCCTGTACTTTTGCCTATCGACGTTTCTCGTCCTTATCGCCGGGATGGTGCTTCCTCCCTCGGATATAACTTCAGCCCTCGCTCAATATTTTTGATCAGCGCAGAGCTTTTCTTCCTTATGTATTCCGCTTCGCTCATCACCATGATTTGTGCAGAGTTGCCGTATAAAGTGAGGCACGATGTGCGCAACCCATCGTTCGCCTTCTCGATCTCTCCCCTGTTAACCCCGCTTTTTGCCACGACGAAGATGTCTATGTCGCTGTTGTAATCTTCGTGCGCCTCTGCGATTGAGCCGTAAAGATAGATCTCTAATATTTTTTCCAACGGGTATGTGCTGAGTACTTGATTTTTTAAGTGCTCGAGAGGCGATGGGTGGGTTGAGAGCTGCTTGAAAACCCTCCCGAGAAGTTCTGAGTAATAGCTCCCCTTTTTCAGACGCCATAAAGTGGCCGCCCCTGCCCTTCTCCGCTCCACCAAGTTATTCTCCTCGAAAAATTTCATCAGCTTATTCACCGAAAAATTTGATATGCCGAGCACCCTGGCCAGCTCCCGCTCGCTCATCTCCACCTCCCGCATGCCGAAGAGGTGGGCGAGTAGCTTCAGCTTGTTCTTAGAATCTAGGAGCCCCTGCACTTGCTCGTGAAATCGCATTCTCCCACGTGTTATATTTAGATAACAAGTGTTTTATAAATATAATGGATGTTATTTAAAAATAACAGATTGATGTGAAAAAATTTGTAGATTAACCAAAATACGGCAGC
>DYFS01000026.1 GCA_020725055.1 Candidatus Hadarchaeum sp.
AAAAAGAAACACGGAGGCGGAACCGGCGGAGAATTCACATAGATGTAACAGTAAATTTCAACCGATTTTTTATGTTACATATGTAACAGTAAATTTGCTAAACGTAAGAACGCCTGCTCTTCTCCAAATCGAGAAATCGGATAAAAGCAAAAAGTTGTTTTAGAAGGGGCAGGTGAAAAACTGTTGAAATCTTTATTCTAATTGTCAAAGTTTATGTTTTTTGAAATTAGGGGTAAATTATGGCGTGATGAGCTAAAAAACCGAAATACTTATATAGAGGCTGTAAAGGAGTAATTATTGCGCCGAGAGGGTCTACCGGACGGATCTCTAGGGCTGATCTCCGTGGATCCCCCTGGTAAGGGGCTCTGAAGGAAAGGCCAATCCGGAGGGGCGCCAAAACCAGCAGGCTGAAGAGATTGGCTTAAAAGCGCTCGGTGGGTTGCGGCGTGGAGAGCTCGTGAGAGTTATCCGCACAATCCGCGATGGATTGGAACGGCGTGGTTCGGCGGGCTGCCAAAAACGGTTCGCGCGGAGCTACGTCGACCGTGAGCTGTCGAGTGGCCCGAGATCCTTGGGCCTAAACTCGGCGCTTTTTTTTGGACCGGTGCGCTGTTACTTTAGGATTTTCCCTGTTTTTATGTACCAAAGGTAGAGATCGAGTTCGCCGAGCGATAGCCCGAGCTCCCGCGCGAGGTGTTCGAGCTTTCCCTCGGTCTCCAGATATCTTCGGCGTGCCATGGGGCGGGGTACCTGGTCGATCAATCCATGCTTAAACATCACACTGAGTACATGTCGATCTAAAATCGCTACGTTGTCGAACCCCACGTTGCGCAGGAAATGCGATGACTCTTTCCACCCGATTCCTTCGACGTTATTCACAAGCCACTCTCGAGCCCGCCGCACATCTCCAAATTTTCTCACGCTATCTTTTAAATCGTGGAACTTGCGTGCCCTGACGATGAAGCGTGCGCGGGTGTTTGGAAATCGGTGTCCCGCGGCCTTGAGCTTGCGTCTGAGCTCGTCACGCGGGAGCGTCAAAAAACCATCACTGCCCAGCTCGCGTTGAATCTCCATCCCGAGCCTTGCGGTTGAGTTCGCCGTCAATATGCAATAACACAGCTCAGAAAACCATTCCTTAGCGCCCTTGCGGCCGAGGTCCTTGAATTCACGCATCCTTTGGGCTATGAGTTCGCCTGTCTCGCCTCGCCTCAGCTTGTTTATCTCGTTTGCCAAACCTACTTCCATCGGTCAAACCCAACTCTTTCCTTTTTTATGTTACACGTGTAACAGTAAAAAATCAGCGTGCAGCTTTTTTTAATGGCCCCAGCCGGGCTTCGAGCTCGTTCGAAAATTCGCGCCCCTCAGACCAGTCCAGCCTCGTGAGCTCACCAGCAGCCCGGAGCACCAGGCGGATCCGCGTGAGCTCCCCCCCGCCGACCCGCCCGCGCTCGATGATCTGCCTGAGCGCCTCGATTTCTCCCTTGAGCACCGCCTCCCCCACGCGGCGGGTCTCGAGCGTTTTCCTCATCGCCCGGAGTTTCAGCTCCTGCGGCAGCATGGCGTCGAAGGTGTGGAGCTCGAGGGGCCGCCACTTGAGGTCCGAGAAAAAGGCCTCGAGGCGTGCGGCGGCGGCCTTCGGGACGGCGAACACGCTCTTCCCGAGCTTCACATGTGGGATTACCCCGAGCAGACCTTGCTCAACGTGGGTATAGATCTTCGTCGAGCCATCCTTCATGCTTCGCTTGGTGGAGCTCGAGTACCCGAAGAGCCTGCGGTAGAAAAGCGTCTTTCGGGTGCCCGTGAATTTCACATCGAAGCTGAAAACGCGGGCTGGTGCAATCGATTTCGGTTCCAACCCACCCCCCCTTGATTTCCACTCCACGTTTTACTTATCTCTATCTTCAATTTATGTTACATATGTAACATACAAAAACAAAAGCAAATGAGTTTAAAAAGCTTTTCATCTCTTTTCGGGCTTAGATAGCTCTTTTTAGGAAATTAAGCTTGTATTGACGAGTTCACATACGGGGATAAAGCCCGAAAAAGGCGACATCCAGATTCAGATGTTTCCAAGCGAAATTCAGGGGAGACATCGAGCGGGCATGCACGTGCAGGCAAGTTTTAAATCAATCATGGCACAATTCTAAATATGATAAAATGAACCATTGCGCTCACATGGGCCAGCGCTCGGCGCTGATTGTGCTCATGGTGCTCGGACTTTTCTTAATCGACCAGCCTCTCGCTGCCGGGGAATGGACTCAGACGGACTGGTCGGGAGGCGAGACTACGGAAGTTGTCACGGGAACCACCACAAAATACCGCACGGGCGAGAACGAGAACGTGTTGGTGGCCGGGAAGGTAATTCTGGATAACAGACCAGCTGAGGTTGAAAATAAGTATCCAACCGCTTCAGGGAAGAGCGCTGGTTTCATCGACAACGATAATGTGCTGACTTCAAACGACACGTATGCCAAGGGCACGGGCGTGGCGGGCTGGGTGGACCATGTCGTGATAAGCGAAGTGCTGATGAATGGGGTGGCCAACGATGAAGTGGAGAAAGTAGAATTGTACAACCCGACTCCATTTGTCATAGACTTGAGCAATTGGACCCTTGATACCCAGACTTATGCTGACGATGCAACGGTCGACGCAGGCAAATCGATTCCTGCTTTCGGATTTTTCACGATAGGAGACGCCGCAACAGCCGACGAAATTGAGACGATAACCCTCACGGACCTCGACGCTTGTGTTCAAATTCAAAATGCGGCTGGTGTGACGATAGATGCTGTTGGCTGGGGTGCGCCAACGGGTGGAAACGCGAGCTGGGAAGGCACCGCGACTGCTAACACAGCGAGTACCGAAATGCTGTGGCGCAAAGCTCTATCAACATCAACTGCAGCTAGCCTAACGACAGGCGGCGCAGATGAAAACAATGGAAATGGCTACGACACCGACAATAATGTAAATGATTTGGTCGTGGCAACTGCCGAAAATGCCAAGCTTTCAACCGACTCACCAAAACGCCCTAACTGGCTCACGGAGAACGACAACATATGGGCTGGTGGCTTCGCGACTGGAACCGGCACGATAAGCGCGGTAAGGCTCAAGGTGGAGTACAAGGTGAGCGCGGCGGCCACAGATGACGACCTCGTTATTAAGTACACACTCGACGGCGGGGCGACGTGGGGTGCGACGAGCTACACCTTCACGCCGACCGCTACGAGCGACACCGTGGTCACAGTGGACGTCACATCCGACCGAAGCTGGACTTGGACCGATATCACCAACCTCCAAATCTATGTCATCTACAACATTGACGGCACCTCGGACGGGAAGGACGTATCAATCGACGCCATGTGGGTTGAAGTCACCAAAATCGGCCCCTACACACCTTTTGCCTATCTCGAGTCCTCGGTATTTGACGCTGGCGCAAACGCCGATTGGAAGACCGTGGTATGGAACGCAACCGTGCCAGCCCAAACTGGTGAAAATGTTTACCTCCGGAGCGGCCCGGACAACAACCCCTACGACGAGGGCTGGGGCTCTTGGTGCAAGCACGACAACGACTCGGAGAACACCTCGCTGGAGAACAACCGCTACGTCCAGTACCGCGTCGAGCTCAAGACCGCCGACAATACCGTGACACCCGAGTTCCTGGACATAACCATCAACTACAACTCATTTTCGGTGAGCGCATCCCCAACCGAGGTCACGGTGGTGCGAGGAGGGGCCACAAAGAGTACTACCGTCACCGTCAAGCTTCTTGCGGGAACGGTGGGCACTGTTGCTTTGAGCGGTTCATGGGTCGGGGGGGAGCCCTCGGGCGTCAGTTCGACTTTTGACCCTAGCCCAGTCGATTTGAGTTCCGTTGGGGTCGGGGAAAACAAAACCAGCACCTTGAGTTTCACGGCCTCGAGTGGTGCGAGCACAGGCACTTTCACCTTTAGAATCAAGGGCGATGCAAGCGGCCTGATCAACACTTATGACATGACCGTTAAGATTACGACTTTCGACTACCGGGTAGATGCCTTCCCGGAGAACCTCTCAATGATGCGGGCTGAGAGCAAAACATCGGAAATTACAGTCAAGGCTGTTGAGGGGGACCAGGGAACCGTTACGCTGAGCGGCAGCTGGGTTGGCTACGAGGCAGGCAAGGGGCCAACAGGGATTTCGGCTAGCATCAGCACGACTTCTGGAACCCCGACCTACAAAAGCATTTTGACGGTCTCAACCGGCACAAACGCCGAGGGGGGGAGCTTCCTCTACAGGATCACCGCCACTGGGGGCGGCGTATCGAAATATGCCGACGTTCGCGTCACCGTAGACGTTGGGTTGACCCTGACCCTGAGCACCGACAAGAGTAGTTATGAGAAGGGCCAAATAATCCAAATTTCAGGCACGGCGAAAAACCCCAAGGGAGAAGATGTACGCGGAACGGCAACAATCCGGCTCGAAAATGTAGGCTTGATCAAGCAGGGCAGCGTCAAGATCGAGAAGGGGAAATTCAGCTTTAGCTACCAAGTTTCTTACGCCGACAATGAGGGATCGTGGACAATAAAGGTGACAGCCGTGGATAACCTCAACAACACGGGGGAGACAAGTTCAAAAATATATGTTGGCACCCCTCCAAACGTCTTCTACTATGCAACATCCGTCAAAATCACGACGGGCTTCATTTACTCCAGGGGAGGTAGAATCGAGGTTTCAGTTGAGGTTAAAGACAACACTGGAGCACCGGTCGAGGACATCAGCGTTTACCTTAGACTGCCCTCTGGAAGGAGTACCCTCCTGAGGAGGTTATCCGCCGGTGTTTACGTCGCTGAGAATAGCTTGAGGTGGGACGAACCCGTCGGAGCTGGCAGGGTGCTTATCGAAGGGGAGAAGGTTGTCGGAAATGTGACCATGCTCGCTGTTGGCGAGGCCTCTATTGAAATAAATCCCGCAAGGCTGCATCTTAGCCTGCTGAGCCCTGGGCCCCGGGTTGAGGTTGGAGAAACAGTGGAGATAAAGGTGAAGGCAATTTACCCGGATGGGGAATTGGCCGAGGGCATAGTCGTTACCGTAACCACACCCGCGGGCAAAAGCCTAACCCTAGTGCCCAAAGGCTCCGGGATTTACAGCACAGCCTATGTGGTCACCTCTGATGATGTCGGAAGTTGGAATCTTAACATTTCGGCCAATGATATTTACGGAAATTCTGGCATCGAGACCAGTCCGGTGGAGGTCGCGCCCCCCGGTCTCGGCAGGGTTTTCGCGACTTATTGGTGGGCATTCCTCGCGATTTTTGCAGCGGCCGGGGTCACCTCGGCCTACCTTACCCGAAGGGCCCTCCTAGTGCAAAGGTTGAAAAAGGTGCGGAAGGAGATCAGGGGAATCCCGCAGCTGAAAAAAGAAACAATGATAAAGTACTTCAAGGAGGGTTCAATCGAGCGCGACACCTACGACGAGTTAATGGACAAACATGACACACGATTGGGGGAGCTCAGGAAGCAGGAAGAGCTGCTGAGCGCGAAGGTTGGGAAGAAAATCAGGGTAAAAAAGGAGAGGGTGAGGAAAGGGCGAAAATAAACTAGCAGCATCCGTTTTTATTTTTTCAATATCTTTTGCACCTTATGAACCAAATCCTCGAGTCTGAAGGGTTTGGTGATAAATTCCTCAACCCCCCTCTCGCGCAGGGTTTCTTCATCCAAGCTTTTTTCCATCACAGTGTACATCATAACCGGGATAGCTTTTGTGCGCTCGTCCCGCTTTATCTCCCTGAGCACATCCCAGCCATCCATCCCAGGCATCCGGATGTCAAGCAGGATGAGGCCGGGTTTTTTCTTCTTCAACCTCTCGAGGCACTCCCTCCCGCTGTGGACACCCGTGACCTTGAATCCTTTTTCTTCTAAGACCGCTTGGGCGATGTCAATCATGTTGGGCTCGTCATCCACCACGAGGATTTCTTTTGCCATCGTTCATCCCGCCGATAAAACTTTCATGATTTCACTTTCTTTTTCACCTTTGCTTTTTTCATCTTGACCTTCAGCGCCGCCCCCTGTTTTTTGAGTTCGTCCATTCGCGCATCGTATTCCTTGATCATTTTATCATATGCACTCCTCGAGATTGTGCCATTTTTAAAGTACTTTATAGCCGCCTCGCGCTTGAGCCGGGGGATTTCCTTCATCTCCCTTTGTATGTCTCTCAGCTTCCCTACGCGCATCCTCTCTCTGCCGATGTAAACCGAAGCGAAGGCCACCGCCAAAACCGCTGAGGGGATCGCCCACCAGTACCGGGCCAAGAACCCAGGAACCTCTATTGGTGTGACGCTGATTACGCTTGCATCGGAACCAGAATTACCATAGGCATCAACGGCTTGCACCATCATGCTCCACGCTCCAATGTCTTGAGAGCCGAGGGTATGTGAGGCGCTGTAAATCCCGTTCTCCTCGTGGGCAAGGACCAATTTTTCTCCCGTGGGCGTGTTAACCCAAACGTTTTCATTTTTAACTGGGTCTTCGGTGATGGGATAGGAAACCTTCACCCTTACCTGCACGCTCTCCTCAACCTCAAATCTAGTTCGGGTCGGGCTGAGCAGGTTTACCCCTAGCTTTGCCGGCTCGATTTTAACGTTGATCCAGCTCCCCCCCGCCTTGAACGTGTTATCCACGGTCTTCTTGCCCTCAACGGATATAGACCAGTCCCCGGTGGGATCGTTCCATTTTATCCTGTAACTTTTCTCATAGGTGCCGGGTGCAACATTCTCCAAAACGATATTCTCCCCGGTGGGGGTGTTTGAGGTAACCGTAGCCTTATCGACGTCTATCCCCCCCTCAGTAACCCTGACAGAAATCTTCACGTTATCCCCCCTTGGTTTGCTGCTGTCGGGACCTGGACTTGTAAATGCGACGGCGTAGTAGACTTTGCCCGGCGGGGTGGTCACGCTGATGTTTTTTGTTTTTGTCCCCACATTGCCGATGGCATCGGTAGCGGAGACTGTTATGGTCCACGTTGCGGTTCCCGATTCAGGCGGGTTGCCAAACGAAATGTAGTAGTTATGGTTGTAAGCGCCGTTGGAAATCAGCGCTCTGGATTTTGCCGAGCGCCACGTTCCATGTGAAAGTTGAATTATAGCAGTTCCGCTCACAACAAGGTTATTCTCCGGATCCCTTACGTTTTCCCCCGAAATTAGAATTGTTTGGCCTTTCTCATAGCTCGCTTTGTCGGTCTTCAGGTCCACGCTAAGCCCTAATGGGTCAGCAGATGCCGTTTGCCCTAGAGCAGAGAAAACTATCGTGAGCGCCACGACTAACAGCAGTCCCGCCAGAACCGATCTGCCCCTCAGGTTAACCCCCCAGTTACTCAGCTTCCCTGATCTCGTAAAGGCGTTCGCCGGGGAAGACCTCCATGCCGTGGTCTGTTATTTGAAAAGGCACGATTTTGTTCACGTGCTTCACCCCACGCATTTTCAGGATTTCGATGGCCCTCACCCTCAGGTCCCCCACCTTGAAGTAGTACACGACGAAAACCCCGTCCGCGAGGAACTCCTCCACGCCAGTCCTCGAAAATGTTTTCGGGGCCTCCTGGGTCTCTGTTATCAGGAAGGTCGTGGCCCCGATTTTTTCGAAGAGCCTGAACAGCTGCTCGATGTAGATCCTGTAGCTCTCGGGCCTCCCGGTAAACGCTGACTCAAGGGCGGAGATAGAGTCGAGCACGATCATGTACGGTTTCGAGCCCTTGGGTACAATTTCCGTCACCTCGGTGAGCTCCATTGGCAGCCTGCCTTTGACGCTCTCGAGCAGCGCCTCGACCGTTCGCGCTATCTTGAACGGGTCTCGCTGTATTATTTTGAAACCAGCTTTCTCCGCTTCTTCAACGTCCCAGCCAAATTCCCTCATGTGGTGTCTCAATCTCATGGGCAATTCTTCCAACGTGATGTAAAGACAGTTATGGCCATTGCGCACGGCGTTGTAGAGCGTCTGGAGGCAAAAGATAGTTTTTCCGGTCCCAGGCCCCCCCGCGACGAGGATAGTCCTACCCCCGGGTATCCCTCCTTTAAGGAGCGCATCGAACCCCGGGATCCCGGTTTTTATCCATTCAGTTTCTGCCGGTTTTCTTGCTTCAATTTTTTTCTCGATGGTGTTCGGTCTCTTTTTCGCCCCTCTCGAGGGCCGTCTTTTTTTCTTCTCCTTTGAAAGCCGAGCCATGTGACTGCCAAGAAAGGGTTTTAAAACCTAGTAAAAAAACCTTCCGTTTCACACGGCCAGGAGTAGCCCATTAAAAGGGAAACGTTCAAGACAGGCACGATAGAGAAATATGGATGTAATAACAAAAATGCTGGGATGCGGATGAGGTTAAAAAAGGAGGTTGGAAGAAATCGCGTGGTTTTAGTCTTAACGCCTGCTGAAATGCACCGCAAAATTCTGGTAAATCTCATCAAGCAGGCCGCAAAGGACTACGGGAAAATCCTTCATGTAACCCTCAGCAATTCATACGATGTCTTGAAGGGGGAGTTCAAGAAGCGCGGGATACCCCTAGACAAAATCTATTTCATAGATGCTAGGACCGCGACATCAAGGCCGGAGCAGCGCCCGGAAAAAAACTGCACCTTTGTTTCATCCCCCGAGGCCCTGACGGAGTTGAAAATCGCGATTTCCAAGGCCCTCGAGACGCGTGGGCCAGAGATCACACTTTTTGACTCGCTATCGACCCTGTTGTCATACCTATCGGATGGGGCTGTTGCCAGATGGACCCACGACGTGATCGCCAAGCTAAGGGAAAGTAAAAGCGCCGCAGTCTTCCTGTGTTTGAGGAGGGACGAGGAGAGGTACTTGGTAAAGGACATCACCATGTTCGTTGATAAAGTCATACGTTTGGGGGGTGATCGAGGTGGCAAAGCGGATAATGATCGTCGATGATGAACAAGAGGTATGCGATGCCGTCAAAGCAGTCTTGGAGCTCGAGGGGTTTGAAGTCTTGACCGCCCTGAGCGGGCCGGAAAGCTTAAAGAAATTGCAAAAGGAAAAAGCCGACTTGGTCTTGATCGATTTCTTCATGCCAAAGATGAGCGGAAGAGAGCTCTGCGAGAGGATCAGAAAGGACCCCAAATTAAAGGGCCTAAGGGTGGCTTTCCTCACCGCGGCGAGGTTTGGGGATGTGGGGATGGAAAAGCTTCGCAAGCTGAAGGCCTTAGATTACATCCAGAAACCGTTTGATAACGATGATTTGGTCAGAAGGGTAAGGCGGATGGTCAGCAAGTAATTTAGAGGCAACGGATTTTCAGTGGTATTAAAATGCCCAGTGCCAGCATAAATTTTGGCGGGATAGGAAGGAAAACAAATGTCTGAAAAATCCTCTTCTGAAAGGAGAACGAAACCAAAATCCAAGCAGGGGTCTGCAGCGATGACCGATAAATTGGTAGAGTACCTTCTTGACTTGATAGCCGATAAAGAGGGCGCCAAACCAATTTTAGATAGAGTGGAACGATACAAAAAATTGCCACCTATTGAAAAAGAGGCGGAGTCCTTTTCTCTGTATCTCGAGCTCGAAAAATTTATCGTGACCCACAAACTGCCTGCTATCAAAGGAAGTTACACGGCGGAAAGTTTAAGGAACGAGATAAAGGGCACGTTTGGTGTAAAAGAATTCAGCCCGAGGCTAAACGCCTTATTCGGAATCAGCGGGGCTGAAAGGGTAATTTTTTCCGAAATAATCCTCGAAGCACTGATCAAACAATTGCTCACCATCTTTAAACCATCTCGCATCCAGAGCCTCATCGACGAAATTACCCGGGGGCAGCCGATTGAGGGAATCGAGGTAAAAGGGGATAAAGTCGATTTCAGCGCTTCAGAACGGAAGATCTTCAGCGTTTCGAAGCCGTGGTTTGGGCTGATCAGTATCAATTACAGAAATCTCATCTCTGCCCTGTATTGGCGGGCGCGGGACGAGCTTGGCGAGGAAAAAGCGAACTGGATTTTACAGGATGCCCACAGGTCGGTTCAGGAAAAATATGGGTATTTGCCCTGGGCCCAGTTGGTCATTGGGGTAATGCCAGAAGATTTTTTGACAAAGGAAAGGGAACTCGAGGTTTTAACGAGCTGTTACAAAGAACTGGCGAACGCTATCGGTACGGTCCTCGCGAGGGGGGAGATCCGCGGTTTGAGAAAGAACGTCTCTCAATCCCTCACCTCTGTTTTAAGAGGGGTCAGACTCAATCCCGACGGCTCCTTTGATTTCAGTGCTTTACCCAAAAATCTACAAGCCATCAAAGAAGACGGGGCTAAAAAACTAACCGAGTCCTTCTCTAGGCTCATTTCCGTTATGTACCGGAGCGCCCGAGATGGGCTTGGTGAGGAAACAGCGGGGAGAATCTTGGAGGACGCGTACAAATCGGTTCAAGAAAAGTACGGGGCCCTGCCGATATCATCTCAAGTCCTTCAGGCAATCCCAGAGGGAGTTTTGGAGAGGGAAAAACTGGAGTTCCGGGCCAAGGAGGAACTCGAGAGGGGAGTAAAGAGGATGGATATGTTACGAGGAGAGTTCGCGAGCGTATCCGCGCACGAGCTACGGAGCCCACTCGTCCCCATCATAACCTATTCAGAGTTGCTGTTGAAGGACAAGAAACATAAACTCGCTCCCGAGCAAAAGAAAAAACTGGAGGTCATCTTATCAAGCGCGCACCGCGAAAGGGAGCTGGTGGACGACATCATGGACATAACCAAATTGGAAGCCGGCGCGATGAGGTTCGACATGCAAAAAGTTCAGTTGGCCGATGTCATCAAGGAAGCAGTCGTTGGCCAGAGGGCCGCCGCCGAGGCCAAAGGGATATGGATCAAGGCAAAAGTGCAAAGGGGACTTCCTCCGGTTCACGGCGACCCCAAGAGGTTAACTCAAGTCATAACCAACCTGATACGCAACGCCAACAGGTTCACCGACAAAGGGGGGATAACCGTCAGCGTTAGCAGTGGTGACGGTCAAGCGATCGTAGAGGTTCAAGACACGGGGACGGGAATAGCCGAAGAAGACCTAGGAAAGCTCTTCAGAAAGTTCTCCCAAGTTGGGCCAAGGCGGGAGGGCGGCACCGGCTTGGGGTTAGTAATTTGCAAGGCGATCGTGGAGGCGCACGGGGGGAAGATTTGGGTGAAGAGCAAGCTCGGCCAGGGCTCGACCTTCAGCTTCAGCCTGCCAATCCGAAAAAGTGGGAAAGGGTAATATTGCACAGAGATAAGTTCACGGAGGGACTGGCGTGGTGAAGGAGATCTTGGCCGTGGATGACGACAAGCGCATAGCCGACCTTCTCAAAGTGGTTCTCGAAGAGGAGGGCTACAAGGTCGTGCCGGTCTACAGCGGGCAGGAGTGCCTTGAAAAGCTGAAGAAAATGAAACCAGATTTAATTCTGCTTGATATAATGATGCCGAAGATGGACGGATGGCAGGTGCTCGAGGCGATAAAGCGGGACGAGCGCACCAGGGCAATTCCGGTGGCGATGCTCACCGGGACGGAGGCGGAGCTCGACGAGGAGACCATGCGCGCGAAGGGTGTGGATGACTACATCCTCAAGCCGTTCGTCCACGAGGACCTGCTCCGAAGGGTGAAGCGGATATTAAAGTAGGATTCAGGAAATTTTACTGTTACAC
Source organism: Candidatus Hadarchaeum sp. (assembly GCA_020725055.1). GTDB lineage: Archaea > Hadarchaeota > Hadarchaeia > Hadarchaeales > Hadarchaeaceae > DYFS01. The sequence goes on from DYFS01000026.1 coordinate 11,616, forward strand.
GTGTAACATAAAAAGAAGCAGATGTTACAAAGGCTAGAAGAACTCGTAAAGCAGCTTGAACAGGTTTTTCAGAGCTTTGGTGTGGTCGAGGAGGGCCGCGGCGTCCGCGTAAAGTATTCGGATATCCATGTATTTCGAGAGCCCAACTGCGGCCGCACCCAAAACCAGTTTCACTGTCGCCGTCCCCTCACTGTAATTGATGCTGACCTCATCCCCGGATTTTATCTCCCGGATGACCTCCCCCATGGCTTCGCCGACGGATTTCGGATCAAAAACGTTGCATTTTTTGAACACGACTTTCGTGTTGGTCTCTCCTGCGGCCTTCCCTATCACCGCCTGGTTCGGTTCGCCGTAGCCGGCGCCCTTGGCGATGCTTTCTAGCTGGAAGTCCGAACACAGGATGTAGGTAAGCTCTGGGCGCTCCTTCTCCAGCACGACCTTGACAGCAGTTGGGTCCTCGCCGAGCCCCTGGATGGTGATTTTCGTCAACCGCATCCCAGCACGAATAAGTTGGTATCCCAATAAGTATTTCGTTGTGCAAAGGGTCCGACTTCACAAAAGCTTTTAGCCGTTTGTCGCGCTTTGTCAAGTGGTGAGGGGGTGGCCGAGCGTTTTGACTTTGCTGCGCGAGGTGTCTTAGAGATAATAACCGAATCCGAGCTGCGTGATGCGCTCGCGGAGGAAAAGCCCGTGGTTTACTGCGGCTACGAGCCCTCCGGCAAAATCCACTTCGGTCACGCCTTGACAGTGTGGAAGCTCATGGATTTTCAGAAGCTCGGCGCCCGCGTGATCGTGCTGCTCGCGGACCTGCACGCCTACCTCAACGACAAGGGCACGCTCGAGGAAATCCGACGCGTTGCGGAGTACAACCGCCATTGTTTAATCGCGCTCGGGCTCGACCCCAAGCGCACGGAGTTCCTGTTCGGCTCGGATTTTCAGCTCAAGCCCGAGTTCTCGCTCGACGTGCTTCGGATGGCCACGGACACCACGCTGCTCCGCGCCCGCCGCTCGATGGCCGAGATCGCGCGGCACCTGGAGGATCCGGATGTGGCGCAGGTGCTCTACCCGCTCATGCAGGCGGTCGACATGGCCTACCTCGGTGTGGATATCGCGGTGGGTGGGAACGATCAACGCAAAGTCCACATGGTCGCGCGCGAGAAACTCCCGGCGCTGGGCTACCGCAAACCCGTCTGCGTGCACATGCCGCTGTTGCACGGGCTGGACGGCGAGGCTAAGATGTCCTCAAGCAAGGGCAACTTCATCGCGGTCGACGACGAGCCGGGGGTGATAAGGGGAAAAATCGAGAAGGCCTTCTGCCCGCCTAAGCTGGTGAAGAACAACCCTGTCATCGAGTACGTCGAACACATCGTGCTGCCCGCGCTCGGCGAGCTCAAAATTAAAAGGCCGGCGCGATACGGGGGGCCGCTCGAGATAAAAAATACAGCCGAACTCAAAAAGCTGTACGCGGCTGGCGAGCTCCACCCAGCCGACTTGAAGGCGGCGGTCGCGGAGGCGCTCGTTAGGTTGCTGGCCCCGGTTCGCGAGTACTTCGAAAAGCACCCGGAAGCTAGGCTCGCGCGGCCCTCCCCGGTTCTCTGATTCACGCTGACTTGTTATATGCATAACAACAATCCTTGAAGTCAAATTTTCAAAGCGGGCGCGGAGTCCAACCTTTTAAGCAAGCGTTGTCAATAAATTTGGGGGCTGGAAAGTTGCGAGCAAAACCGCGTTCGATATCGATCACCTCAGGCAAGGGTGGAACAGGGAAAACCACCCTCACCGCGAACCTCGGCGTGGCGATGGGGTCGCTCGGGCACGACGTGACAATTTTAGACGGCGACCTCGCGATGGCGAACCTCGCGATCGTCATGGGGATGCACAGGTGTGAAGTGAGTTTTCTCGATGTGCTGGCGGGTAAAGCCGATATCGGTGACGCGATCTACAAGAACTACGGCATCAAAGTCGTCCCCACCGGGTTCCGCTTCGAGGATGTCCACGACGTTTTGACCAAGACGAAGCGAGAGAGTGTTGAGGAGGCAGCCACCGAACTGCTCAGGCAGACCGAGTTTTTACTGATCGATGCCCCAGCAGGGATCGCGGATGCAACCGTGATTTCAATCGCGGCCGCGCGGGAGATGCTGCCCGTCTGCAACCCAACTTACTCGAGCCTTGTCGACTGCCACAAGACTGTCCGCCTCGCCAACGTGCTCGGCGCCTGGACGCGCGGGGTCGTCGTGAACCGTATGGGAAAGGCAGCGGACATCTCGACGGCTGAGATCGAGCACTTCATGGGCAAGACCCTTGGCTCGATGCCGGTGCTCGCGGAGATCCCAGAGGACGCCAAGGTACTCGAGGCTGAGCGGGAGGGCGTGCCGGTAGTCGTTTACGAGCCCAGCTGCGCCGCATCGGTCGCGATAAACGAACTCGCGAGGGTCGTTGCAGGGGGGGCCGACCTCCCGTACGCACCCGGAAAAGAGCGAGAAGTCGGAGAAACTGTTAAGCGCCTCATCCGCGCCCTCACCGGCCGACGTGCCTAACTGCCTCACGAGGCGAATTTCAGCAGGGGTGCGGCGATTGCGACGAAGGTGGCGCTCGCGGCGAGGAATCCTTTGTAGAGCCCGATGCGCGGGATGCAGAGCATGAGCACCAGCGCAAAGCCGACGTTTGCTATCATAGCGAACACCACGCCACGCGTCAGCTCGGCTGCCTTCTCTTCCCCGCGGTGGAGCGCCTCGAGGAATATAGTTCCCCCCGCCCGGATTGGTGCCCCCGCCAGGATCCCCCCGTACACCGGCCCCAGGAGCGAAGCGATGAGCAACGCCCCGGTCACGATGGCGCCGCCGAACAGGAAGTCGAGGGCGATTGTCCTGATTCTCGGATTCATCTAAACCTCCGAGCAATAGTCAGCGCAGCGCTAATTAGGTCTGCCGATTCGCCACCCACTCGCAAAAATCTCGCCGCGTCCAATTGTTATAAATATAACAAATGTGCAGCGTTTGGTATTTTTAAGCGCGCGCGAGTTTTTGATGGGGAAGCGATGTTCAAGTTCGGTGATTTGGTGGTCGAGGTCAAGCGCGGAGATATGAGGAAGCAGGCGGCCGACGCAATCTGCAACCCGGCAAATAGCCTGATGTACATGGGCGGCGGGGCTGCGGGGGCTTTGAAGCGCGCGGGAGGCGAGGAGATCGAGCGGGAAGCGCTAAAGCAAGCCCCAGTACCCGTGGGTAGAGCCATCGCGACTACGGCTGGCAAGCTCCGAGCTCAGTGGGTGATACACGCACCCACGATGGAACGCCCCGCGGTGCGGACTACAGGCGAAAAAATCTATTTAGCAACAAAAGCGGCGCTTGAGTGTGCGGAGAGCATCGGTGCTAAAAGTTTAGCGATACCTGGTATGGGAACGGGCGTCGGCGGGGTGTCGTTCTCGAACGCCGCGCGGGCGATGGTCAAAGCGTTGAGAGAGTTTGCCTTAGTCTCAAAATCACTCAAAGAAATCGTTTTATGCGACTTGAGCGAGAAAATGATCGATGCGTGGAGGCAGGCGCTGAGGTGATGAAGTGCGTTACGCGGAGTTCAAAGCTCCAAAAGGTGTGATCAAGGTCGAGCTCGAGCTCACAGACGATGCCATCTCGCGCATCTCGTTGAGTGGCGATTTCTTTATGTACCCTGAAGACGCGCTGGAACGGCTTGAGCAGGCACTGGCAGGTGTCAAAGCTGAGAGGGAGAGCTTGCTAGCGGCGGTGCAGGGCTTCTACAGCTCGACAGGCGCTCAGACGCCGATGGTTGGGCCAGAGCACTGGGTCGAGGCGATTTTGCGGGCGGCCGGAGGTTAAAGGCGTGACGGGCAGTTGTTATATTTATAACAATTGGGGGCGATGAGGTTGGCTGGCGAGTGGCGGATGCTTCCGATGCGGATCGATGACGCCTTCATGAGCATGGCGATCGATGAAACACTGTTGAAATTGAATGCGGAAGGCAAGACGCCGAATACCGTCAGGTTTTGGCGCTGGTTACCATCTGCGGTTTCTATTGGTTGTTTTCAGAGCGTCGAGCGCGAGGTAGACCTCGGGGTGGCAAAAAAGTATGGTGTTGACGTTGTCAGGCGCATCACTGGCGGTGGTGCGGTTTTTCACGACCACGATGGGGAGCTGACTTACAGCGTCGTCTGCAAGCAAGGGGAAGTGCCGGATGACATAATCGAGTCCTACAAGCTCATCTGCGGCGGCCTCGTGCGGGGTTTCGCGCAGCTCGGGTTGCGGGCGGAATTCAAACCGGTCAACGATGTTCAGGTAAATGGAAAGAAAATCTCCGGGAGCGCCCAGACCCGGCGGTGGGGTTCAGTACTCCAGCATGGCACGGTGTTGATTTCACCAGAGGTGCGGCGGATGTTCGAGCTGCTGAAGGTCAGCCCGGAAAAAATCTCGGACAAGTTCATCACTTCAGTTTTTGAGCGGGTGACGACGGTCGAGCGGGAGCTGGGGCGGAAGCCGAGTTTCGAGGAGGTGAGAGCAGCGATGGTGGGGGGGTTCGCCGATGCACTTGGTGTTGAACTTGTAGAGGGTGAACTCTCGCGAGAGGAGTTCGAACTTGCAGCAGAACTCAGGTCAAAATATGCTTCACAGGAATGGCTCAGAAAACGTTGATTTCACGGTGGTGGTGCCGGGCCAGGCCTATAGGGTTTATACAGGCCAGCTTCGTCACGCCGCCGTTCAATTTCTTCATTTATCAGCTTGCCCTGCTCCCCTGAAATGTCGCCGCCGGTGTCGTCGTAGTTCATGATGTTTCTCGGCCGCGTACCGCCTTGAGCAGCTGCGTTATTCTCCGGTGAATCCTTCACTTCTGATTTGCTGAATTCATGAACGAGTTCGTGGGCAAGCGTGAGATTATCGAAGTCCTTTTTGTCATCGATTAAGATTATGTTGTCTTTCCTCCTCCACCAGCCCAGAGCACCTTTGGGCAGAGTACAATTCGGGACATAGTAGACGTTGATCCACCTCCCCCACCTGTAGCGCAGGGCGAGGATATCCACCTCAGCCCAAGAGAGCTTGTTATCCGCACCCGCGATGTTGTCCCAATTGTCCTTGGGGATACGATTGATCTCCACAATAAAAACGAATTCGTAATCCAGCACGCAAGCTAAGGAGTTTGTGTTCAACATGTTTTCTGCCTTTTTTTCAGCATCGCTCCTAACATCTGCCTCGCTTGTACCTGAGTTGTCCACTATCCATGCCTTGATAGGGACTATGAGCCGCTTCAGGACCTTGACATTCTCACTCTTGTTTTCGAACGTGACTGGAACCTCGATTGGTTTCCAAGCGGTGTCGCTCAATTGCACATCCGTTATCAGGATGCTTCCTTTACCAAGGGCGATCGCTTCGAAATTCAGAATCGCGACATCGACCGCAGCGCCTGTTGGAGTGCCATAGTTCCTAATTCTGAATGAGTTTTCGCTTAGCACCTCAAAAATTGGCGCTGGGAACTCGTCGGCGGGGTTGCCATCTAAAACGTTGATTAGATAGAGTAGCGAGGAATCGTATTCTATAGTCATGTGATACATGCCTAGTTGCCCCTTGGTGGGCGGGATGAAGATACCAACATTAACCGAGAGTTCTTGTTTCCCCTCTTCGATCGTTTGCATATCTAAATCTTTTGGATGGATGAGTTCAATTTCCGGTGGAGTTATCTTCATCGAGCTTTCTAAATATATAGGTGAAAATTTCACATGCGTACTTCCTGAAATCCCTGTTGCGTTGTCGGTTATGCTAACGGTTGCAGTTCCCCAATTATCCGTTACGAAATCGAAGCTAAACAAGCCCTTTGGGCTACTCCGCAAGTTTTCAACATGCCAGCCCTCAGAGGGTGAGATGCCCGGTTGGACTCTATTGGGAGGCAGGGAGTTCCCATACGCGTCGGCAAAGTAGAACGTCACGGTTGATTTATAGGCGGACGAGGCTGGTTTGGGCGACGTGGCTGATACGACGATATTTGCGGGCGCCCCCGGCTCAAAAGTGGTGTTGGCAGAGGCCACGATATCAGTTCCCACAACAGAGGCGTGTATGGAGTAAACGCCAGCCCATGTGGAAGTTAGGTTAGAGGTATAGGTACCATCCCCCCTATCTGTGAGCGCCAAGTTGACTTCGTAATCCCCAGTGTATCCTCCCCTAATAGCTAGCGCGACAAGAGAGATGCTCGCGCCGCGCACGGGGTTACCTTCGGCGTCATACGCGCGCACGGTAATCGAGCTAGACTGCCCGGCCGTCTTCGACGGTTCAGCTGAGATGGAAAGCGAATGTACTTCTCGAACTTTAGGTTTCTCCGCCCATTTCGTGACGATGTAAACGCTTACGCCGACAAGGCCGATCATACATATTATCGCGATGATTTGGATGAAGACAGATACACCTTCATCCTCATATCTCAGTTTCGACAAGCATCATCCTCCAGAATGATTTCACTAGACTCAACATAAATAACCCACACGACAAATTCAAAAGAGAAAAGTGTGGTTTCAATGGAGTCGAGCGTGCTTCAAAAACAAGCTCTGCAGAAAAAGTTCACCCGCGACCCGACCTTTTACGCTTGC
>DYFS01000027.1 GCA_020725055.1 Candidatus Hadarchaeum sp.
TAACAGTCCTTTTTTCTCCGAGCTATAAATTCTATTTTACCCGCGACGCAAGGTTTTCATAGGCAGTTGCTCATTGGGTTTTGGCGATAAGTTGAGGTTTGAGCTCAAAGCCGAGTGCACGTTTAGCGGGATGCTTGAGTGCGCGCTGCCCGACATTGGGGCTGCGATAGCGCAGGCCAATAAAACCCTGCTGCGAAAAGGTGCGCCTAGAGGCAAGGAGGCCGAGACGGCGAGGGTCAAAAATTGGCGAGTGGCCGGCAAAAAACTCGAGCTCTCAATAGAGTCGGGCAGGTACGTGCGTGCCCACGATGCATTGTTGAGGCTCGCGAAGCTCTTGGCCGCGGAGTTGGGGGAGAAGCACAAGGTAGGGCTACGGGGGATGAGTGCCCCTGAGTGCCGCGTTATCTTGCCGCCCGCCGAGGTGTCGGAGCAGGCAAAGCTCGAACTCGGGCGCTTGCCGTACAAGGTGAAGGCCGGGAGGGCTGGGATAGAGGTCTCCATGGAAAACCTTAGCGAGGCTGACCTGAGGGGCAGGGTAGTAGATAGGCTCATTTCCATGGTTGAAGAAGCTCTAGCGCGGGTGCCGGCGAAAGCGGAGCCGAAGGTGGTCAGGCGCGGGCCGAAACTTGATCATCTATTCAAGGAGGATCCGTTCGAGGTCGCGAAGCGGCTTGGGTGGGTGGTGGAGTTCCCTGGGCGGGGGCAGTGGGTGTACGCCGAACCCTACGCCAAGCTGCTCTTGGCGCTCGAGGACATCATCGCCGAGGAGGTGGCCCGCCCGCTCGGATTTGAAGAGGTCATGTTTCCCAAGCTCATCCCGCTCGAGGTCATGCAGCGGATGCCGGGCTACCTCGATGGCGTGCCGGAGGGGATGTACTACGTCTGCCCGCCCCCCCGCGAACCCGAGGCTTTCTCCGGCTTCAAGCAAAAACTCAAGCTGACGAAGCGCGTGCCGATCCGCGAGCTCGGGAACATCCTAAAGGAGCCGGCCTACGTGCTCGCCCCGGCGCAGTGCGAGCCCTTCTACCAGCTTTTCGCGCTAAGCAGGGTGAAGCTGGAGGACCTGCCCGTGAAGCAGTTCGACCGGAGCGGGTGGACCTACCGGTGGGAGGGCGGAGGGGTCGAGGGCCTGGTGCGTACCCAGGAATTCAGGCGCATCGAGTTCGTGTTTTTGGCCGCCCCCGACGATGCGATCGCGATCAGGGATGCGGTGGTTGAGCGGAGCATCAAGGTACTCGACGAGCTCGGGCTCGAGTGGCAGCTCTCGGTCGCCACGCCGTTCTACATGCGCGAGGGGGGAATCGAGGCGGACGTGAGCGACAGCCGTAAGGTTGCGACCTATGATCTCGAGGCTGCGCTACCTTACAAGGGAGGCTGGCTCGAACTCGGGTCCTACAACGTGCACAGGTCGAAGTTCGCTGAAACCTTCAAGATAAAAGAGGTGAGGGGCAGAGAGGTATGGACGGGCTGCTGCGGCTTTGGGACCGGCCGCTGGGCGGTCGCGTTTTTGGCGCAGCACGGGTTCGACCCAGAGAAATGGCCTGGAGGGGTAAAGGGGCGCGTGGGGCAGCTTCCAAAGCCGCCGAAGTTGGGATGATTATGGAAGAAGAGAAAAAAGTCGAGCGCCGGGAGCGGAGGCCGGCGAGGGACCTCTGGCGCACCAAGGGATGGTACGACGTCGTGGCCCCGGCGATGTTTGGAGGGCAAAAGATAGGGGAGACGCCGGCCCTCGACGCGCGACAGCTGCAGGGGCGGGTGCTGGAGTCGACGCTTGGAGACCTGATCGACGACTTCTCAAAATCACACATCAAGCTTTACTTCCAGGTGAAGGGAATCGAGGGCAATCGAGCGCAGACGAGGTTCATAGGCCACGATGTAGCTCGAGATTACGTCCGCAGCCAGGTGAGGCGGCGCGTTTCAAAGATAGAGGGGACTTGGACGGTTTCAACGGGTGACAACTACAAGCTCCGTGTGAACGCGATGGCCACGACGCTGAAGCGGATTCAGAGCTCGCAGATCGAGGCGATCAGGGCGGGTATGCGCGAGGTCATCGAAGCCCTGGCGCACGAGCGGACGTTCGACCAGTTCGTGCAGGAAGTTGTGCTGGGCAAACTCTCGGCGGACATCCACAAGGTCATCAAAAAAATATGTCCAATCCGCAGGGTAGAGGTTCAAAAGACCAAGTTGCTTAGCGAGCCAGCCTAGGCGGAGAGAGGTATGGGCAAGCTCTTCGGCACGTCGGGTGTTCGGGGGGTGGTGAACCTCGATTTAAAACCGGAGCTAGCCCTCGACCTCGGGCTAGCGCTGGCGACCTACCTTAAGAACACCGGCCTCGTCGTCTTGGGCAAGGACCCACGCACCTCCAGCGACATGCTCGAAAGCTGCTTGGACTCAGGCCTCCTCTCGGGCGGCTGTGACGTCAGGAGCCTTGGTGCAGCACCGACGCCAGCGGTAAGCTTCGCGACCCGTACGCTTGGCGCGCGCTCGGGTGTCATGATAACGGCGTCGCATAACCCCCCCGAGTACAACGGCATCAAGTTTTTTTCTAGCGATGGGATGGCGTTTACCCCCGAGCAGGAGCAAGAGATCGAGCGGCTGTACTTCGCGGGCAAGCTGAAACCGGTGGCTTGGGATAAAATCGGCAAGGTCGAGGAGGTAAACATGCTGCCCGATTACATAGACAAAATAGCGAGCTCCGTTTCCCTAAGTCGCGGTTTTAAGGTGGTCGTCGACTGCGCGAATGGCGCCGGTGCTTTGGCGACGCCGCTCATCCTGCGCAGTCTCGGCTGCAAGGTCATCACGCTGAACTCGCAACTGGACGGTTTCTTCCCAAGCAGGGCCTTGGAGCCTGCACCGGAGAACCTGCGGGAGCTAGGCAGGGTTGTCAGGTCGCTCGGCGCAGACTTGGGGCTGGCCCACGACGGGGATGCCGACCGGATAGCCGCGGTGGACGAGAGGGGGCGCGCGGTCGGCTGGGATAGGCTGCTGGCGCTGGCGGGCGCCCACGCCGTCGAGAGAGTTAAGGGCAAGGTCGTCACCACGGTGGACGCCTCAATCGTCGTCGAGGAGCGCGTGGCCGCGGCTGGTGGCTCGGTGGTGAGGACGCGCGTCGGAGATGTTGCTGTCGCCCAGGCAGTGAAGGCAAACCGGGCGGTTTTCGGTGGGGAGCCGAGCGGCGCGTGGATTTACCCAGAGATCCACCTCTGCCCAGATGGCCCGCTCGCGGGTGTGCGGATAATCGAGCTCATGGATGAAGCTGCGAAGCCGCTGTCGAAGCTGGCCGACGAGGTGCCCGAGTACCCGATCGCGCGAGTGAAAGTCAGGTGTCCAGACGCGAAGAAAGCGGCGACGATGAAAAAAGTCGCAGCCCTGGCGAGAAAGGCGTTCGGGGATATCGAGCAAATGCTCACCGTGGATGGCGTCCGCCTGGCGTTGAGCGATGGGAGCTGGATCTTGGTGCGCCCTTCAGGGACTGAGCCGTACATCAGGATAACCGCCGAGGCGAAGGCGGTCGCTCGGGTAAACGCTTTAGTTAAGACGGCTAAAAAATTGGTTGGAGGGTGAGGGTTGCGAGCTGTGGTTCTGGCGGCTGGCGAGGGCGTGCGGATGAGGCCGCTCACCCACTCGGTCTCGAAGATGCTTTTGCCAATAGCTGGGCGTCCGTTGATCGAGCACGTTTTGGCTGGGCTTAAGGAGGCAGGCATCACGGAAGCGACGCTTGTCGTCGGCAACCGCAAGCAGGAAATCATCGACCACCTAAACGAAGGCAAGGCGCTCGGCATGCGACTCTCGTACGTCGAGCAACCCGAGCGGAAGGGCACGGCGCACGCGCTCTCATTCGTTGAAATGAAGGAGAGCTTCGTCGCTGTGAACGGGGATGTGCTTTTCGATGCGGCCTCGCTCAAGGAGATGGTTGATGCGCACAAGCGCACTGGCGCAGCAGCTACCTTGGGGGTTTTCCGCGTCGACGATGTAACCCCCTACGGCGCCCTGCTCACCGAGGGCAAGAGGGTGCTGGGTGTTATTGAAAAGCCGAGAAAAAAGGAAAGCGTCTTGGCGAACGCCGGGGTTTATGTTTTTAACCCGGTGATATTCGAGGCAATCGCTGGAACAAGGCGGTCCCGCCGCGGCGAGGTAGAGATAACCTCCTCCATCCAGGGGTTAATCCGTGGGGGCAGATTCGTTCAAGCACACGAGCTGAGGTGGTGGTTGCACGTAGGCGTGCCATGGGCCCTGCTTGACGCGAACGAGCATTTCCTCAAGGCGCAGCAGGCGAGCACAAGGGGTGCCGAGGTTGAGGGCGGGGCGCGTTTGACTGGCAACGTCTTGGTGGGCGAGGGCACCAAGGTGAGGGCTGGCGCTTACATCGAGGGGCCGGTCCGCGTGGGGAAAAATTGCGACATCGGGCCGAACTGCTTCATAAGGTCGTTCACGAGCCTAGGCGATCGCGTCAGGGTGGGGAATGGGGTGGAGATCAAGAACAGCATCATCATGGACGGCACTCACGTTGGGCACCTCTCCTACATCGGTGACAGCATCGTGGGGCGCAGCTGCAACTTCGGGGCGGGGACGAAGATCGGGAACCTGCGCTTGGACGAGAAAAACGTTGTGGTCAGGGTGAAGGGCAAACTCACCGACACCGGCAGGCGGAAGTTTGGTGCAGTCATTGCGGACAACGTGAAGACGGGGCTGAACAGCGTGATAAACCCGGGCATCAAGCTCGGGCCGAACTCGGCGCTCGGGCCTGGGGTGGTGCTCTATAAGGATTTAGCGCCGAATAGATGTGTATTGGTGAGGCAGCAACTCAAGGAGTCCAGCCTATGAGCGAAGGGCGCGAGGAGATCCGCAGGCGTTTTCCGCATGTGATGCAGGAGGTGGATGAGCGGAAAAGCGTCGTGCACGTGGACGCGGTGCGAACGGATAGGGAGGAGGCCGAGAAAGTCGCACATAACGTCCAGGGTTACGAGCCGACGGTGATAGATTACCTCAGGCGCTGCGACACAGATGAGCAAGCGCTCGAAATAATAGCTTTCCTAGAGGCGAGGGGCGAGATAAAGCCGAGCCACGCCACGTGGCTGCGGGAGCAGTTAGTCCGCCAGGGGTTGCGTAGCTTCGGCGGGAAGAAGAACCACGGCTACTACGAGCGGGGCTAAGCATGCTTGAGCTCGGCTTGGTCGGAAAGCCGAACACCGGCAAGACGACTTTCTTCAACGCGGCAACGCTCGCGAACGCCCCCGTGGCCGATTACCCATTCACCACCATTGACGCGAACATCGGCGTCACCTATGTGCGGAGCGCGTGTCCGTGCCGCGAGTTTCACGTGACCTGCAACCCCCAGAACTCCACGTGCATAGATGGCATCAGGTACGTCCCGGCGCGCGTGGTCGACGTCGCTGGGTTGGTCGAGGGAGCCCACATGGGCCGCGGGCTGGGCAACCTCTTCCTCGACAACCTCAGGATGGCGGCGGCGCTCGTCCACGTTGTCGATGCCGCTGGTGCCACCGACGCGGATGGTAAGCCCTGCGGGCCGGGCGGCCACGACCCGCTGAAGGATATAGATTTTCTCGAGATCGAGATCGCGATGTGGATGCGTGGGCTGATAATGAAAGGCTGGAAGGAATTCGCGCGCAAAACCAAGTACGCTGAGGTGGATTTAACCAAAGCGATAGCGGAGCGCCTGAGTGGGCTCGGCATAAACGAGAAGTACGTGGACATGGCCCTGGACGCTTCTGGAATCGGCCGCCTGACCCCAAGCGTGTGGTCAGACGACGACTTGCTCCGATTCGCGTGTGAGCTCAGGCGGGTGAGCAAGCCGATAATGGTCGCGGCAAACAAGGCCGACCTGCCAGCGGCGGAGGGGAACATCAAGCTCTTAAGTGAGCGCGGCTACCTCGTCGTCCCCACCTGCTCTGAGGCCGAGCTTGTGCTCAGGCGGGCGGCGGAGAGGGGCATCATCCGCTACAAGCCGGGTGATTCAGATTTTGAGGTGGTCGACGAGGCGAAGCTCGATGAGCGGCAGAGGCGCGGGCTCGAGCTCATCCGAAAGGTGCTCAAGCGGTGGGGGTCGACCGGGGTACAGCAGGTAGTCGACAGGTCGATTTACGAGTTGCTCAAGCTGGTGGTCGTCTACCCGGTCGAAGACGAGAACAGGCTCACGGACAAAAAGGGTAACGTGCTGCCAGACGCTTTCCTCGTGCCCCACGGAACGACGGCGCGGGGGCTGGCCTACCTCATCCACACCGAGCTCGGCGAATCCTTCATCTACGCGATAGACGCGCGGACGAAGATGAGAAAAGGTGAGGATTACGTGCTTAAGGATAGGGACGTTATCAGAATAGTGGCGGCAAAAGGTAGGTGAGTGGGTGAAAGTACTCGTGGCGGATAAAATCCATGAGGATGGCGTCAAGCTCCTCCGCGAGTTTGCAAAAGTAGACGTTGCCGCAGGTTTGAAGCCAGCCGAGCTGATTGCGAAAGTTGGGGGTTACGAAATCCTCATCGTGCGGAGTGCAACAAGAGTCACCAAAGAGGTGATCGACGCCGGCGAGCGGCTGAAGGTCATCGTACGGGCAGGGGTTGGGCTCGACAACATCGATGTCGAGGCGGCCGAGTCTCGTGGTATAAAGGTGATCAACACACCCGAGGCACCAACCGTTGCGGTGGCGGAACTCGTGTTCGGGTTGATGCTAGCTTGGGTCAGGCGATTGCCGGAAGCCGATGCGAGCATGAAGGCAGGCAAATGGGAGAAGGCGCGGCTCACGGGCAGCGAGCTCCGGGGCAAGATACTGGGGATCATCGGAACTGGGCGGATAGGGCGGGCGGTGGGTTACAAGGCGAAGGCATTTCTGATGGACCTGCTGGCCTACGACCCCGTGCAAAATGCGGAGTTCGCCGAACGGACGGGGGCGAAGTACGTCGATCTGGACACGCTGCTGCGCGAGTCGGATTTCGTGACCCTCCACGTGCCGTTGATGCCACAGACGAGGCACATTGTGGGCAAACGCGAGCTGGAGCTGATGAAACCGACGGCGGTGCTCATAAACACGTCGCGCGGCGGGGTCGTGGACGAGGGGGCGTTGGTCGAAGTGCTGAAGCAGGGCAAAATCGCCGGTGCCTGTTTGGACGTGTACGAGAAGGAGCCGCCCGTTGACAGCCAGCTTTTGGAGCTGCCGAACGTCGTGCTAACCCCTCACCTTGGGGCTTCCACACACGAGGCGCAACGCGACGCGGCGGTGTTTGCGGCGCAGAAGATAAAAGAGGCAATCGGTTGATGCTTTAGTAGAGATCCGGGAGAAAGGGGTTGTATGTACAAGCACCTCAGAGAGGCGTGGGGCTCGGATTGGCAGGACGAGCTCGTGCGGAGGCGGATGCGCGAGTGGCGTCGCGGCCCGGCGGTTACACGGGTTGAAAAGCCAATGAGGTTGGACCGTGCCCACGCGCTCGGCTACAAGGCAAAGCAGGGCGTTGTCGTCGCTCGGGCGCGTGTCCGGAAGGGTGGGCGGCACAGGGCCAGACCTTCACGCGGGCGCCGGCCAAAGCGCATGGGCGTTCGAAAGCTGGTGCCGAAGAAGAGCATTCAACTCATAGCCGAGGAGCGAGTCGCGCGGAAGTACCCGAACTTGGAGGTGCTCAATTCCTACCCACTTGGCTCGGATGGGCAGCACGAGTATTATGAGGTCATCATGCTTGACCCGAGTCACCCGGCGGTCAGGAGTGATCCGGACTTCGCCTGGGTCGTTGGGGCAGCCCACCGCAGGCGAGTTTACCGGGGGTTGACACGCGCCGGCAGGAAGGTGCGTGGCCTGCTGAGGAAGGGCAAGGGGGCTGAAAAAGTTAGGCCGAGCGTCCGCGCGCGACGGTAAAGTGAGCACATGTTTTTCCCGTTCAGGGGCGCGGTCATCAGCACGTTTGCACACGCTACCGAGGACGAGCGGAAGGTGTTCGTGGCGCTCCAACTCCTGCTTCCGGGCGGGGTAGAAGTTCGACGGGTGAAACTCAAGGGGCACCACGGCAATCCCATCATATCCTTTGAGGCGGCGGTCGGGCAGCGAAAACTCCTGCGGGAGCTCTGGCAGCGCGTCATCGAAAAGTTGCGCGCTGGGGAGCTGGAAAAACTGAGCGCAACGGCAAGCGACAGGATGGATGAAACCTGCCGGCTCCACCTGAGGTTTGACAAGCAGTTGGCGCATGCGGGCGAGCTTGTGTTGAGTGAGAGCGGGGATGCCATTCATCTCAGGATAAAAGTCGCAGCTTACCCGGCTAAGCCGGAGGTTGCGGTTGATCTGGTTAAAAAATTTGTGCGTGGTCAAAGCCAGCGACCGACATGAGTTTTTGGCGGTGTCGTGAGCCCGCAGGATTATCACCCAAATGGATTGTCAAACCATCTCAGGACTATGTAAATCTGCTATGCGCGTAAAGCAGAAGACGTTATTTAAAAACACCGAGGCGCTTCAGTTCGCTATAAAACGCTGGCGACCAATTAATTTGGGGCTGGGGATGAGGCCGAAGCGGCGCTACATCGCGTTCGAAGTTAAGGGGGTGAGGGCAAGCAGGGGCAAGGTAACGCGAGCCATCTTAAATTCACTGCACGGTTCGGATTTCGTTGATGTTGGCACAGCTAGGCTCATCCTCTATGATGCGGGTTCTGGGCGGGGCCTGTTGAGGTGCGGCCATAAACAGGTGGAGCAAGTTAAAGCGGTGATAGCGAAATTAAAGCGAGTTGGTGAGAAAGAGGCATCTCTCAAGGTTTTGGGGGCATCGGGTACGATAAGGGTGGCGAAGAGAAAGTTTTTATCCACCCTTTAATTGAGCGAATTTCTCGCTACGGTTTTACCTCTATCTTGTGTTTTGGCGTGAGCTTGAGCTCCATCCTTCGGGTACTAGCCATCGGGTTTGCCGACTTCGCAACCTGGATGTAATACCTTGTCATTTTCCCGAGTTCGGTGTTGACGTATAACTATTACACAATCTCCTATGGCAACCCTGACGGAACTTGGAATTTGACAGTCACCGCATATGATGACTTGGGTAACTCAGGATCCGCATCTGAAAACATCACAGTTAACATCCCCCTCAATGTTTACTATACCGCTTCGTTCTCCAGCCCGATTGCGAACCTCAGCTACAGGAGAGGGGAAAATGTGAGGATATCCATCGAAGTTAGCCAAGGGGGCGTGGCCGTCCAAAATGCCGAGGTGTCTTTCAACAGTCCAAAAGGCGAGAGGGTACTTTTAAATGAAATCGCGCCCGGCGCGTATTCCGCCAAGCATACTCTGGAGTGGGACGATCCTTCGGGAGTCTGGTGTATATCTGCCGAGGCTAAGAAGACCACCGAAAATAAAGCCGGTGGAAGTTGGATTCCCATCAAGATTGAGCCAGCGACACTCGAGGTTAACCTCCTCAGCCCAACCCGGCGCACGTTCAACGTTGAAGACTCCGTTGAGCCAGAAACAAAAATGAAAAAGACAAAAAAGGGAAAAGTAAATCTTAAACAGCCGATTTTAGGACGTGAAGATCGGCTCTTTGAGCAAAGTATTATATACGCTACGTCCGATGAGGGTATAGCAAATCACAATCATCGATTAAAGAGGTGTATGAATGGCTTTTGTACCACCCGGGGCAGGTTACGATAGGGCGATCACCGTTTTCAGCCCCGATGGCAAGCTCTTCCAAGTTCAGTACGCCCAAGAGGCGGTCAAGCGCGGTCTGACCGCCTTGGGCATCAAGGTCAACGAAGGCGTGGTTCTGGCAGCTGAAAGGAGGGTACGGAGTAAGTTGGTTGAAGAGGTGTCGGTCGAAAAGATTTTCCAGATCGACGAACACATCGGGGCAGCGGCTTCTGGCTTAATTGCGGATGCGCGGGTGCTGATCGATCAGGCGCGCATAGAGGCACAGATCAACCGCCTACGCTACGACGAGCCGATAAGCGTGCAGATGCTGGCTAAGCGCATCGGGGATATCAAGCAGCTCTACACCCAGCACGGCGGGGTTCGGCCGTTCGGTGCGAGGCTCTTGATTGCGGGCATCGACACGAACGGCCCGCACCTCTTTGAAACCGACCCGAGTGGCGTCGTGGCGGCGTACAAATCGCAGGCGATAGGAGGCGGGGCACCGACTGTCACCGAATTCCTCGAAAAGCGGTACGATGAGAAGATGGAGCTAGATGACGCGATTCTGCTGGCACTCGAAGCCCTGCGCGCGGTGACGGAGGGCGAGTTCGACGCGGAAAAAGTCGAAGTAGCTATCGTCCCGACCGAGACCAAACGGTTCAAGAAATTGACGACCGAGGAAATCTCAAAACACGTGCGCCAGCTGGGCTCCAAGGCTCCTGCCAAGACCGCCAAGGAGTAACGAGGCGGCATGGTCAAGCTTGAGGAAGCAATAATCGCGAGGTTGTTCAGAGGCGGCACCACATTCGAGGTCCTGGTCGACCCAGAGCTGGCGTTGGCTCTGAAATCTGGGCAAAGCCTCGACGTCCGCAGCGCACTTGCGATAGACAAAATTTTCAAGGATGCCAAGAAGGGGGATAAGGCATCCGATGGGGCGGTGCAGAAGGCTTTCGGCACCACCGACGTGCTGAAGGTGGCAGAGGAGATAATCCGGAGGGGGGAGATTCAGGTAACCACGGAGCAGCGCCGCCGGATGCGCGAGCAGAGGTTGAGGCAGGTCGTGGCGCTCATCTCGAAGCGGGCCATCAACCCCAAGACCGGGGCGCCGCACCCCCCCGCGAGGATAGAGAGCGCGATCGAGGAGGCGGGGGTGCACGTGGATGAGTCGAGGAGCGCTGAGGAGCAGCTCACAGAAATCGTGAAAGCCCTGCAACCGATTGTGCCGTTGAAGTTTGAGGTTCGAAGGATAGCCGTCAAAATCCCGGCGACCCACACGGGGAGGGCGTGCAGGGTGGTAAAGGGCTTGGCGGCGGTCAAGCAGGAGCAGTGGTTGAACGACGGCTCCTGGGCGGCGGTGGTAGAAATCCCCGCGGGCATCCAGGCAGAATTCTTCGACAAGCTGAACGAACTCACGCGCGGGGAGGCGCAGACGAAGGTGCTTTGATGCTACACGCGCAAAATCGTGAGCTCGTTGTCCCAGGCCAGCTAATTGCCGAGGGCGGGTATTCGATACACGAGGGGGTCTTCAGGGAGGGTAGCAGCATTTATTCTTCGGTGGTCGGGCTCGTGGATGTGAGGGGGCATGACATCAGCGTGATCCCGCTGCGAAGCCGCTACGTGCCGAGGAGAGGGGATGTGGTGATCGGCGTCGTGGTGGACACCCATGCATCCGGGTGGATACTCGATCTGAACTCACCGTACGATGGCAACCTCTTCGTCTCGAACCTGCTGCAGAGGAAAGTTGACTTAAGCCGGGAAGACATAAGCCAGTACCTGGGTGTTGGCGATGTCGTCGTGGTGGAGATCATGGATGTGGACGAGCGGATGAGGGTCCTGCTCGAGGCGAGCGGGCCAGGTATGGGGAGGATTACCAGCGGAAAATTGGTTGAAATAACCCCTGCGAAAATCCCGCGCGTGATAGGCAAAAAGGGCTCGATGTTGGCGACGCTACAAAACACGAGCGGCTGCAAGCTTAGGGTCGGCCGAAACGGGCGCATCATGGTATGGGGGGAGGATACTCACATGGTCAACGCAGTGGTTGAGGCGTTGCTCATGATCGAGCGCGAGGCGCACCTGAGCGGGCTCACGGATCGCGTGCATCAGTTTTTAGAAAAAATGAAATCGGGTGGTGAATAAATGGAAAAACCTGAAAAACTTATTGTGGATGGCAAACGGCTAGATGGCCGTGGGCCTGAGGAGCTACGCCCCCTGAAAATCCAAGCGGGGGCCCTGAAGCGGGCGGATGGCTCGGCTTACGTCGAGCTGGGGGCGAACAAGGTGTTGGCAGCCGTCTACGGGCCCCGCGAGCTGCACCCGAGGCACATGCAACAGCCGGACACCGCGGTTTTGAGGTGCCGCTACAACATGGCCCCATTTTCGGTAGAGGAGCGGAAACGCCCCGGGCCAGACAGGCGCTCGGTGGAGATCTCGAAGGTGATACGGGAGGCCCTTGAGCCGGTGGTCTTCACCAAGCTCTACCCGCGCTCGGGAATCGACGTGTTCGTGGAGGTCCTGCAGGCTGATGCTGGTACCCGTACCGCAGGCATAACTGCAGCGGCGGTTGCCCTAGCTGATGCCGGCGTGCCGATGCGCGATTTGGTGTCAGCAGTCGCGGTGGGCAAGGTGGACGACACGATTGTGCTAGACCTGACCAAGGAGGAGGACCAGTTTGGGACGACCGACATGCCGGTGGCGATGCTGCCGCGCAAGAGGGTGATAACCCTGCTTCAGATGGATGGCAGCTTCATAGAGGAGGAGTTTGAGCGCGCCCTTGCGCTGGCGATGAAGGGGTGCGAGCAGATCTACGAGGCGCAGAAGCAGGCGCTGAAGGCGAGATATTCGATTAAACCTGAGGAGGGATAAAGATGTATGAAATAATCTCGAGCGTTAAGCGCGACTACATCGCAGACCTCGCGCGCCAAGAAAAGCGGGCGGATGCGCGCGCTTTGGATCAGTACCGGGAGGTATCGGTTGAAACCGGCTTGATCAAAAGCGCGCAGGGGTCGGCGCTGGTCAAGATAGGGAACACCCAAGTGCTTGCTGGGGTGAAGCTCGAGCGGGTCGAGCCGTTCCCGGACACCCCGAACAGCGGGGTGCTGATGGTCAACGCAGAGCTGCGCCCGCTGGCGTCACCGACTTTTGAGGCCGGACCACCGGATGAGAATTCAATCGAGCTGGCACGCGTCGTCGATCGCGGGATACGTGAGTCGGAGTCGATCGACCTGGACAAGCTCGGGATCACCCCGGGCAAGGAGGTGTGGGCGGTTTACATAGACCTTCACGTGCTCGACTACGACGGAAATCTTATCGACGCAGCCTCGCTAGCGGCGATAGCGGCGCTTTGGAACGTTAAAAAACCGCAGGTTGAGGGATGGACTTTGGACGAATTCCCCGTGTTAAAAAAACCCGTGGCGGTGACCGTCGTGAAAATAGGCGAAAAACTGATGGTTGACCCCTCGCTCGACGAGGAGAACGTGATGGACGCGCGGCTTACGATATCCACGCTCGAAGACGGCAGCATTTGCGCGATGCAGAAGGGCGGGGTATGGTGTTTGACGGTGGAGGAGATCAAAGCGGCTTATGGGTTGGCGAGGGCAAAGGCGGCTGAGCTGCGCGAGCATCTGAAGTGAGAGGATGGGCACAAAAAAAGTAGGGGCTGCCGGGAGGTTTGGTCCGCGCTACGGTACGAAGTCCAGGAAACTCGTGGCCGAGGTCGAGCGCAGGCTGAGGCAGCGATACAAATGCCCGAGCTGTGGCGCGATGGGGGTGCGGAGGGTGAGTACCGCGATCTGGCAGTGCATGCGGTGCGGGGTAAAGCTCGCCGGTGCGGCGTACGCGCCGACGATGGCAGTTGCCAAGCCGGCCGAGGTGAAAGCCGTGGAGGAGGGGCCTGATGTATAGGTGCGCCAGCTGCAACCGGACTTTTGAAAAACTCACAGAGGTTAGGTGCCCCCACTGCAGGGGGCGCATCTTGGTCAAGACTCGCTCCGAAATCGCCCGAAAAATCAAGGTAAAGTAAATGCTTGTCACAACATCCAGGCGGCCGGGTCACCGCGCCCGTTTGCTGGCGCGGGAGCTTGCGCGCGTGCTGCCCGGCTCCGAATATGTTCCGAGGGGGGTGAAGACAGTCAGAAAACTCTCCTCGCTCGCAAGTTCCCGCGGTCACGCGGTGGCCATGATTGTCGAAAGCTCGGCTGGCAAACCAAAATTTTTGCAGTTTTTAGGCTGCAGCGAGGGCTGGAGGTGGGGGATGAAAATTGAGCTCGGCGGGGTTGAGCTGCAGAGGGACCTCGGTCAAAAAATTCGATTATCTGGCACAAAAGTAGTCGCGGGTTCCCCGGAGGCGAAAGAGCTGGCGAAGTTGCTCGGGGAGTTGTGGGGCATGCAACTCGTGAGGAAGGCGGGCGCTGAGGCGTTTGCCGTAGTGGATAGGGACAAAATCCGTTTTCAGAGGGGCCCTGAAAAGGTCGGTCCCGTGCTACACGTGTTGCGCGTGGTGGGCAAGCATGGTCGCGAAACGGGCTAATGCCTACCTCGAGCTCACCTTCCCCGACACGAGGGTCGCGGGCGCCGTCTACCGCTCTTTGAAGCCCGAGGAGGTTCTGCAGAGGGGGGCAAGGTGTGAGACAAAAATCGGCCGGAGGAAAAATGTTTTATGCTTGGAGATAGAGGCAGAAGATACGGCTGCGTTGAGGGCAGCGTTGAATTCATTCCTGCGCTGGGCGAGCGTCGCGCGGGACATGATCAAAAGGGGGGATTAGATGGAAGAACTGCCGCCGCAACTGCGCCATCAGGTCACGCAATTCCAACAGGTCCAGCAGCAGGCCCAGACCTTGATGGCACAGAAGCAGCAGCTTGAGCTGGTTTTGCGCGAGACCGAGCGGGCACTTGAGGAGCTGGACAAGCTGCAGGAGGGGGCGACGGTCTACAAGAGCGTCGGGAGCGTCTTGATAAAGGCCGACCGGGACGCGGTGAAGAAGGATCTCACGGAGAGCAAGGAGACCCTCGGCCTGCGGATAAAGACAATCGAGCGCCAAGAAGAGCGCGTGATCACACGGCTGCGCGAGATGCGCGATAAACTGCAGGAAGCGCTCAAGGCGAGGCAGCCCCCGAGCGGCGAAGCTGGGTAGCATGAAGGAGATCGCGGGGTTCCTCGCGGAGGCGTGCAAGCGGGGGCAACGAATTATCGTCCTATGTCATCACAACGCCGACCCAGATGCGGTTGGCAGCTCGCTCGCGCTCGCAGACGCCCTAAAACAACTCGGCGCAAAGGCCCACGCCGGGGTCAGCGAAAACATTAGCCTCGCCGCAAAAAGCGTTCTGGAAGCAGCTGGTCGAGGGATAGCCATCAACCCCCCGCTCGATGCGGATATCGTAGTATTGGTCGACACCTCGAGCTTGGAGCACCTCGGGAAGCTCGGCGAAAAGCTCAGGCAGAAATCCCAGCCAATCATCGTCATTGACCACCACAGGCCGGTCGAGGAGATGCGGAATCTCGCGAGGTTCTATTTCGTGCAGGAGGGCGCGACGTCCGAGGCCGAGCTTGTGTTGCCGCTGATCCGCGAGCTCGGGGCCAAACTGGCGCCGTGGGCGGCATCCCTGCTCTTGGCAGGAATCATCAGCGATACTGGGCAATTCAGGCTCGCGAAGGGGGAGACGTTTGGGGTGGTGAACGAGCTCGTGGAGGCGGGTGCCGATTACAACCGTGTGCTGGAAGCGTTGAGGTTGCCAGAAGACAGGTCGAAGCGCGTGGCGATGCTGAAGGCCGCCCAGCGGTTAGAGCTGCACAAGGTTGACGAGCGCTTGGTCGTGTTCTCGGAGCTCGGTTCTTTCGAGGCGGATGCAGCGGCGATGTTCGTGCGGATGGGGGCAGATGTGGCGGTGGTTGGTTCTGAGGAAAAGGGCAAGATCAGGCTCTGCGGTCGGGCGCGTGAGGGGGTGCCAGCTAGCACAGGTTTACACCTTGGCAGGCTCATGGATGAGCTCGCGAAGCGGTTCAACGGCACGGGTGGTGGTCACGCGGGTGCGGCGAGCATGACGGGTGAGGGCAAGCTGGTGGAGGCTAAGGAGCAGGCGCTGGCAGCTATGCAACGGATGCTGAAACCTAAGAGTTAGGCTGGTTAGATGGCGATTCCCGCTTCCGAGCTGGCCGAGTTAGAGCAAGCTGGGTACCGCTTCGTGAGCGAGCACCGCCACAGCGCGGTCAAGGTATGCCACTGGACGCGAAAGAGCCTGCTGGACCGCGGGGTTTGCTACAAAGAGCTGTTCTATGGGCGAGATCTCGGCATGCAAAGCCATCGGTGTTTGCAGCTTACTCCCAGCCTGCCATTTTGTGACCACCGGTGCGTTTACTGCTGGCGCAACACTGATGTGACGAGCCCCCGTTGGATTGGAGAGGTCGATGAACCAGCCAACATCTTGGATGGGGCGATTTTAGCACAGAGGCGGTTGCTCAGCGGTTTTGGGGGGAACCCGAACGTTGACGGGCAAAAGTTCAAGGAAGCCCAAAATCCCAAGCACTGCGCAATCTCGCTCGCCGGGGAGCCGACTCTCTATCCAAAAATCAACGAGCTAATCGAGGAGTGCGGTAGGCGGGGGATGACGAGTTTTTTGGTGACCAATGGGCAGCACCCGGAGGTCCTGGAGCACCTAGCCGAGCCGACGCAGCTTTACATCTCGCTCGTCGCCCCTGATCCCGAGACCTACGAAAGGGTCTGCCAGCCAGCGGTTCCCAACGGCTGGGGGCGGTTGAACCGAAGTCTCGAGCTCATGCCGTCGTTCAAGTGCCGTAAGGTCATCCGCCTAACGCTCGTCAGGGGGCTCAACCTCAAGGATGCTGCGAAATACGCTGGGCTCATAGAGAAAGCTGGGTCAGAGTTCATCGAGGCAAAGGCTTACATGCACGTTGGGTTCGCTAGGTCGAGGCTGAGGATGGAAAACATGCCGCTGCATCAAGAGATCAGGACTTTCGCCAGGGAACTCGCACAGGAAACAGGGTATGAGTTTGTAGATGAATCGGAAGCAAGTCGTGTGGTCCTGTTAAAGAGATGAAAATGCAGAGTCTAATAGCTGACAGATAAATCTTGGTCAAAAAATCAAAATAAAATCACGATCGGCCCCGCGTTCGGCCGATCGTTTTTGGTATTCATGACCTCAGGTTGCTATTTTTCGGGGTGCGAATGGCCTTCCGTACGTCACCCTATCAGATTCCTTCCCAGCCAGGTCAACGCAGGAAACTTCTACTCCGTTGGTGCCCTCGACTTCTATCTCGATGCTGACACTGAAGTTTCCGTTTGAATCCGCTTGCACCTCAGCTTTGAGCACACCGTTGACATAAACCCTCACAGTTACATTCGCCTCGGTTGTCCCTTCTATCTTTACGCTGCTGCCGACACTAGTTACTAGCGGGCAAGAAGTTTTAAAATCAAGTTTCTCTGGGCGGCCCTCGGGCAATGGGTACCATATCCAAGGTATCTCCACGGGAACTGTCACCGGCGGCTTCCATGCTTTTAACTCTGCGATCAAATCCTCTAGAGTCGCCTGGGCTTCCTCGTAGTCGCCCTCTTTAACGGCTTCCCTAAGCATGCCCACCTTCACCTTTATCGCCTCTGGACACTCTGGGATCGTTAGGTACCCTTCGATCTTCTCCTTCCACGGTGCGTATTTTTCGGCGTACTCCTGGTAACAAGCTTTTCCTACTTCCTTCCATGTTTCTAGCT
>DYFS01000028.1 GCA_020725055.1 Candidatus Hadarchaeum sp.
TAAAACACCAAAGCTTAAACCCAACGCGCCTTTAACTCACATGCGGAAGTACTGATAGCATAACAACAGTACTCCCGCAAGTGATTTTTCCCTGTAGCTAAAATACCATCCGGAGGGAACTAGAAGAGGACCGGGGAGGTAAAAAACCATAGAATAAATAAGGCGACTGGAGCCCCAACGGGGGCGGGATCGAGACTATAATAGTACGAAGTTCCATAATATTCAGGTTCAGTCGAAGTTGAATAAAGACAATAAATCCCCCCGACCAGACCTCCCCCCAAAGCACCGAGCAGGAATGTGAACATCAGCAAATTCGACAAGCTGGACATGAAAATCATCTAGTGAGCTTGACTACGAGTTGTGCGTGCATCCATGCTTTTTTGAAGAGGAAGGAACTGCCGAACTCGCTGTCCGCCACGAACCGCTTGGTGAGCGGCGGGGGTAACGTAATCTGGGCCCCCCTCTGGTCCCGAGAATATCACGTGGTACTCGCTGGTCCCGGTCGTGTACCAGCTCAGCTCGTTGGAGGCGTGGGATCCTGCGAATTCGGCGTAGAGCGTCACCTCGTACTCGCCGGCCGGGAACGTTTCGACCGTCGTTTCCATTATGTTGGTGAAGCCAAGGGTGTTGAGGATGGCGATCAACGTGGGCTCCTCGGGGGAAGCCCGCACGTGGGCAAGCGGGATGGTGAAGCTGAAAATGAACATGCACGGGAGCGGTAAAGTGGCAAACCTCATGGCCCTCATCCAATCACTCGTTGACTTTCGTTCCCCCCCAGTTATTTATGTTTTCCGCCGAGGGTGTATCTGGAGAGCCTCATGACCCTACTCAAAGCGAGACGTTCAAAACTCGCCGGCGAGGTAGTCGCACCCCCATCAAAGAGCTACACCCACCGCGCCTTCGCGATCGCATTGCTCGCACGCGGTGAAAGCCGGATTGCAAAACCCCTCCTCGGCCTAGACACTCAGGCAACCATCGATGCTGTCGGGGCCCTCGGGGGGGAGGTCTCGCGATCGGAGGATACCTGGTTGGTAGAGGGCACCGAAGGTAAACTGAGACCGCGTGTCGACCTGATAGACGCCCGCAACTCGGGCACGACCATCAGGCTGATGAGCGCGGTTGCAGCCCTTTCTCCGATGCCCGTGCGCTTGACCGGCGATGAATCTGTCCGCAGGCGCCCGATGGGGCCGCTGATCGAGGCGCTCGGGAAGCTCGGCGCCAAGGCGAGGTGCGAGGGGCCGCAAGGCAGGCCACCGGTCGTCGTCGGGGGTGGGCTGCGTGGGGGTGAGGTCGAGATCACCGGCGCGATAAGCTCGCAGTTCATCTCAGCCCTGCTTCTTGCCTGCCCGTACGCAGGGGGGGATGTCGAGCTTGTGATAACCGAGGAGCTGCGCTCGAAGCCATACGTCGAGATAACGCTCGAGGTGCTAGACGCCGCGGGTGCGAAAATAAAGCGGAACAAAAGCTTGACCGAATTCAAAATCGCTGGACAGCAGGTCTTCCACCCGGTCGATCTCACGATCCCCGGCGACTTCTCGTCCGCCGCATTCGTGCTTGGGGCTGCAACGCTAACGGGGTCGATGGTCAGGGTGAGCAACCTAAACATCAGGGGAGCGCAGGGGGACAAACGTATCGTTGATTTCCTGAGGGAGTTTGGTGCGGATGTTAGGATTAGGGGAGAAACCGTCGAAGTAGCTGGCGCTGGCAGGCCAACCGGCATTGAAGCAGACTGCGGCGACAACCCCGACCTCGTGCCCATACTCTCGGTTCTGGGGGCGGTTGCAGATGGCAAAACCGTACTCACCAACGTCCCCCACCTCCGCTTCAAGGAAACCGACCGCCTCCATGCTCTAGCGACCGAGTTAAGGAAGCTCGGGGCCGATGTCGGGGAGCTACCTGCCGAGCTCAGGTTGAAGGGGGTCAAACAGCTCAAGGGCGCCAGGGTAAGCTCGTACAGCGACCACCGGATGGCGATGGCGCTCGCGGTTGCTGGCCTGGTTGCACGCGGGGAGACGATCGTCGAGGGTGCTGAGAGCGTCCCTGTTTCATACCCGGGCTTCGTCGAGGATATGCGGAAGCTCGGGGCACAATTGAAGGTCGAGTAGATCCTCTTGGCATGGGCAGGTCACATCAACACGAGTTCAATTTAGCCGCGGCACACGTTTAATTGCTCTACTAGATTTGAACCTCATTCCTCTGCCTCGACGACCATCCGCTTGCCGATGATGCGTATTTCTACCTCGCGCCCGTGCGTAAGGCCGAGCATCCGCTCCACGTCCACAGGGATGTAGAGCGCGGACTTCTTCCCGATCTTTGAAACCTTGCGCCTGAGCCTGATCTCGTGTCCCCAAATCCCCGCTTCTTCGGCGGCGGCCCTTAGCTTAGACGCCTGCCCCACGGTGAGCACCTCCTCCCCGCATCGATTGCACTTCTCGACTTCGAGCCTCTCGGCTAGCTTGATGCCCTCGACCACGATGTCCTCGTGCGCCTTGACGAGGGTTCCCCTTTTGCACTTAGGACATTCCATCTTCTCGCCCCCTAACATTAACACTTATCACCACGATCGCGGCTGGATATTCCACATAGACCACGCGCAAAATTTTTCTTCCCCGCCCAACCTCCGCATAGTGCTTCTCGCTTATTGAACCTCTGTCTGTTGTCCCCCGCCGATGTATTGGTCGAAGGGGGTTTATAAAGAAAGAACACCCCAGTTCGGACCCCCCAGTCCGGACTCCCCAGTATAAACTCCCCGGTTTAAATTCCCCGATTCGGGGTCTGAGTGCTGGCTGCAGTGCACGGCCGTGAAGTGTTTTTGAATCTTAGGACGACATAACTATGCCGCGCAACGACGAAAGAATTTATAGACGTAAACCACGAATCCAAAACGGTGCTGAGATGAGTGGCAACACATTCGGGAAAATTTTTCGAACAACAACTCACGGCGAGTCTCATGGCCCGGCAATCGGCGTAGTCGTCGATGGTGTACCCGCCGGCATGCCGCTGAGCGAAGCGGATGTACAGCGGGAGCTAGATCGCCGACGCCCTGGACAATCTATCATCACTACCCCGCGCGCCGAAGTTGACAAAGTCGAAATTTTATCCGGCGTGTTTAAGGGAAAAACGCTTGGCACACCCATATGCATGCTCGTCCGTAACGTTGATGTTGATTCGCGGCCGTACGAGGCCATCAAAGCGAAACCTAGGCCCGGGCACGCAGACCTAACCTACTGGCTCAAGTTCGGCCACGTGGACCATAGGGGAGGCGGGAGGGCTGCCGCACGGGAAACCGTTGGGCGGGTGGCGGCCGGAGCGATTGCCAAAAAGCTGCTCGCGTCGCACGGTGTTGAGATATTGGGCCACACCGTGGAAGCCGCAGGGGTAGCGGTTGAAGGGGAGCTCTCGCCCGCGGAAATCCGCAAAAACGTTGAAAAGAATCCGATGCGATGTGGCGATCCAAAGGTGGCGGAGAAAATGAAGCGGCGCGTCCTGGAGGTGAGCGCCAAAGGGGACAGCACGGGCGGCGTGGTGGAAGTCATCGCTCTCGGCGTGCCAACTGGCTTAGGTAATCCCGTCTTCGAGAAGCTCGATGCCGAGATAGCCCGTGCCCTCGTGTCGATCGGCTCGGTGAAGGGGGTGGAGATCGGCGCCGGGTTCAGGGCAAGCAGGATGTTGGGCTCGGAGATGAACGACCAGCTGAGGTTGAAGGAGGGTAAGATAACAAGCAGGACGAACAACGCCGGCGGCATCTTGGGCGGCATAAGTATAGGCATGCCAATCGTGGCCCGCATCGCGGTCAAACCTACGCCCTCCATAACCAAACCGCAACTCACCGTCGATGTCGCTCGGATGAGAGAAACCGAGCTGAAGCTGGGAGGGCGGTTTGACCCAAACATCTGCCCGCGCATCGTGCCGGTGGCAGAGGCAATGCTGGCGCTGGTGCTCGCCGACCACATGCTCCGCGCTGGTAAAATAAACCCAGATCGATTTGAGTGAGGCTAGCGGATGCAAACCCTGGCCGGGCGAAAAAGGGCTGCATCGGCCTGCGCTTCTGCAACCGTCGTCAACGCGATCGCTGCGGGGAGAGGGGCCACTTTCGCCATCGATCTGCGGGTTCGAGCCGAGGTGGAACTGACCGGGAGACCGGGTGAGGTGGTCGGGCGGGTGGCGGATGACCCGGCAGAGAGCCCAAAGCTCATCGAGATCTGCGCCCGGAAGGTGTTGAAGCAGCTCAAGCTCCATCGAACCTATGGCGCCGAAGTGACGACCCGCTCGGAAGTGCCGATCGCCGTGGGGTTATCGAGTTCGAGCGCGGCAGCCAACGCCACGGTGCTCGCGACGTTCGCGGCCCTCGGGAGGAAGCCGCGCCCTAGAGTCGCCCTGAACTTGGGCATCGACGCCGCCCTTGAGGCTGGTGTGACGATCACTGGCGCATTCGACGACGCCGCTGCCTCCTACTTGGGCGGGGGGGTGATAACCGACAACCTCGAGCGGCGCATCCTAAGGCGCTTCAGGATCGACCCCGTGCTGAGGGTACTGATCCATGTGCCGCCCTCGAGGCTCTACACCTCGCAGATCAACGTTCCCCGGGTGAAGCTTATCGCGGAGCTCGTCGACGCCGCGCACAAGCGGGCTTTGACGGGCGATATTTACGGTGCACTAACCATCAACGGGTTGCTCTACTCGCGCGCGCTCGGCCATGACCCCGCGATCGCCATCGAAGCCATGAGGGCTGGGGCTCTCGCAGCTGGTTTAACCGGAACGGGCCCCGCGGTCGTGGCACTCGCTAGGCAGAAAAGCATCGCCGGCATAAAGAGGGCATGGCAGGGGAGAGCTGGTAAGATAATCGTGACTAAGGCATCACCTACAGGGGCGTGCATCGAGGCGGGAGCTTGAGCGAGGAGAGACTCCGTGTTCTGCGGCGGGAGATAGACAGGATAAACGCGCAGCTCGTGGACATGCTGGCACAGCGGCTTGAAATCGGCAAGGAGCTCGCGAAGCTGAAGAAAAAGCTCGGCAGGGAAATCAGGGATGAAGCCAGGGAGCGTGCGATCGTTGACTCCGCACGCAGGTTGGCGCGGGACCGAGGCGTAGACCCCGGCTTCGTCGAGAGCTTGATGCGGCTGGTAATCGCCCAGACTGCCGGCGTAGAACGAGAACGGATTGGCGCGGTTGGGATGTGGGTCAAGGTTCAAAAGGTGTTCGAAGATTACCCCGCGCAACTGAACGTCGCGCGCCTTCTCTTCAAGTACGGGCTGCGGGTGCGTGAGGACGGCGAGATAGCCTGTGGAGATATCAGAATCCCCGCTGTTCAGATTGCGCAAGAGGCTGGCGTTGACCGCCGGGTGGTGGATGCTGCCGCCCGGACAATCCTTAAAAACGAGGGGTTGCGCGACATCTTTACCAATCTGGAGCCAATCGCCTACCTCAAGGGTGTTGGGCAGCGGCTAGGGCTGGGTGTTATTGAGATCCTGCCGAAAGATGCCGCCAAGCCTGGGATAATAAGTGAGGTGACTGGTGTCCTCGCAAAGTTCCGCATGAGCATCCGCCAAGCTGTCGCGGACGACCCGTACTTCGTGCCCCAGCCAAAGCTGACGATCATCACCGACGAGCCTGTCAAAGGCGAAGTGATAGAGGCGCTGAGAAAGCTGCCAAGCGTGCAAAGTGTCATCGTTTACTGAGTGGAATTTCAGTTCACTTTTTCAAATATCTTATCGTCTTGTCTATGTAGCATGTCGCTGGTAATCCGTACACGTAGACCTGTTGGGCCCTATGCCTCGCCGTAGTAGGGATTAGAATCGGTTTGGTTATTTTTCTGCCAATTGCAATCAGTTTTTCGCCTTCAACTGCGTCACCTTGATTTCGAAGAATCATCCCACTACGCCCTCCCGCTGAAGTTCCTCAACAACTTTAAAAGCGACCCGGATGTCTATTCCAAGTGTATCCGCGATGTCGCTTACGTAGGCCGAATTGTGCTGTTTGAGGTATGCCAAGATTTCCTTCTTCGCCTGCTTGAGGCTGATGTCCCTTATCCTTATCACTTTCATCTCCTCTATTTCTTCTAAGAAATGACGTATGGATTCCCTTACCACCTCGTTTCTCGAGCGGTAGCCTAACTTGGCACGTGCACCATCTATCTGCTTTACGACTTCGGGCGCCATCGAAACAGGAACGGTTACTCTCTTTTGCATACGATCGTATAACATTATATTAATATCTGTATTTAAGGGTTGGGCGATGGCCCGTCCGGCGTGCGCGAATCTTCGTGTTTTCCCCTCCGCAGCTGTATTAGCCGAAGAGGGTTTTTGAAGAAATAACAACAAACAGCTCATCCTCGTTTTTTTTTTGAGATAGCACAATTATGTACAACAAAGCCTTAAATAGTACATTAACTAAAAATATCGTGAGTCATAGGCTAGGGGAGGGAACCCATTGAAAGTAACGTGCAGCTTGAAAGAAGCTAAGCGAATGGCGGACGCGCTAGAGAGGCCGTGCCTGTTACCGATAACCTCGGCCATCGATGGCTGCAAGGACCCCGCAAAGGTTTATCTCGGCATGAGAAGCCGCGGCCGCCGATCTTACCTGCTCGAGTCAGCTGAGGGCGTGGGCAAGCGGGCTAAATACAGTTTCATCGGGACTGATCCGCTCCTGACGCTGAGGGTAAAAGACGGGAGGCTTAAGCTCGAAGGGGACAAACGACTAGTGGGGATCGCCAAGAGGAACATCGGGAAAATCAATGATGCAGATTCAATCAAGGTTGTGCGTAGGGCATTTCTGATTGGCAAGTTGGCAATTCCGGATATCGATTACCCCAGATTCATCTGCGGGCCCGTGGGGTATTTTGCCTACGATGCGATCAGGCGCCTTGTTGATATAGGTAGCAAAGCGAGCGACGATTTGCAACACCCCGACGCCGAATTTGTGCTTGCCAAGAATGTCGTGGTTTTTGATCACGCGCGGAAAAAAACGTTTGTTTGTTCAAACGCGTTCATTTCGGAAAGTTCGGACACCAAAGCTGCGTGCGAAAACTCGCTGAAAGAAGTTAGACACAAAGTGAAGCAGCTAAAAAAGATGGGGCGGATCCCGCACCTCCGGACTGGTGTGGAGCTGGAGGCGGATGTAGCGTCAAACATGACCCGAGAGGAGTTTATAGAAGCTGTTCGACAGGCCCAAAAATACATCGATTTAGGAGACGTACTGCAGCTTGTGCTTTCGAGGCGCATGGAAACCAAGCTGAAGTGCGACCCATACTTGGTGTACCTCGCCCTCCGTAAGATAAATCCGTCACCCTACATGTATTACTTGGACTTCGGGCGTAGGAAGATAATCGGCTCAAGCCCCGAGACGCTAGTCAGGGTTGAGGATGATGCAGTTATGACTAGGCCGATCGGTGGAACTAAGCGTCGGGGAAAGAGTGTTAAAGAAGACAAAGAAATAGAGCAAAAGCTGCTGAGCGACAGAAAAGAGCGCGAGGAGCACATGATGCTCGTACACCTGGGCCGGGAGGACATAAGCAAGGTCGCGAAGGTCGGCTCGGTGAAAGTCGAGGATTTCATGACCATCGATAGGTACAGCCACGTTATGCACATCGTCTCGACAGTAACAGGAAAACTGCGAGAAGACAAAGACGAATTCGACGCGCTTAGGACAAACTTCCCCGCGGGTACGGTGGTTGGTGCACCGAGGCTCAGGGCGATGAAGCTAATCGAGAAGCTCGAACCAACGCGGAGGGGGATTTATGCGGGCGGCGTCGGCTACTTCGATTACCGGCACAACATGGACTTCGCAATCGCCATCCGGACGATCGTGGTTGAAAATGAAAAAGCTCACATTCAGGCTGGCGCTGGGGTCGTATCTAGGTCTGTTCCTGAGCTTGAGTTTTACGAAACCGATAACAAGGGGCGAGCTCTCCTCAAAGCGATAGAGATTGCGAATGCATCAAGCAGGTGATGGAATGGAAGCCATGAAGCACACGATATCGAAATTGGTTGATGGAAAAGACCTGACCGAGGCTGAAGCCGAAGCAGTCATGAAGTGTGTCATGTCGGGTGAAGTAACCCAAGCACAGATAAGCTCGTTCCTGACTGCGCTGCGAATGAAAGGTGAAACGGTTGAGGAAATCACAGCGTTCGCCCGGGTGATGCGCGAGTTCGCCGCCCGGATAACCCCAAAGGTGGACGACATCTTGGTTGACACCTGCGGCACAGGGGGCGATAAAATCAAAACCTTCAACGTGAGCACAGCCGCGATGTTTGTAGCTGCGGGGGCGGGGATTAGGATCGCTAAACACGGCAATCGTTCGGTGACGAGCAAGGCTGGCAGCGCGGATGTCATTGAAGCAGTGGGGGTGCAGATCGACCTTCCGCCCGAGGAGGTTCAGCGATGTATCGAAACCATTGGGATAGGCTTCATGTTCGCCCCGCGATTCCACGGCGCGATGAAGCACGCAACCTCTGTGCGGCGTGAGATGGGTATACGCACGGTGTTCAACGTGCTCGGTCCCCTAACGAACCCGGCGGGTGCGCAGGCGCAACTGATGGGTGTCTACGACGCGGGGCTCACGGAGAAACTCGCCCATGTGCTCGGGAAGCTTGGCTGCAAGCGGGCGATGGTGGTGCACGGCTTGGATGGCCTCGACGAAATATCTACCTTGGGGAGAACACAAATCTCAGAGCTCGACGAGAGAGGCGTGAGGACCTACACCATTTCTCCTGAAGAGCTCGACATCAAACGAACCACCCCTGAAGCGATAGCTGGGAAAGACCTAGCTGGAAATGCGCGGATGTTGCTCAAGGTGCTGCGCGGTGAGGCGGGGCCCTGCAGAGATATCGTGCTGATAAACGCTGCCGCCGCAATCGTTGTGGGGGGCAAGGCGCGCGACCTGCGTGAGGGAATAAAAATCGCCGCAAAAGCCATCGACTCCGGCAAGGCTTATGAAAA
This sequence comes from Candidatus Hadarchaeum sp., assembly GCA_020725055.1. Lineage (GTDB taxonomy): Archaea > Hadarchaeota > Hadarchaeia > Hadarchaeales > Hadarchaeaceae > DYFS01. The sequence continues at coordinate 8,938 of DYFS01000028.1, forward strand.
GCTGACCCAGCTGATCGAGGCAACGGGTGGGGATATGCAGAAGCTGGAAGCGCTGGAGGCCGCATTATGAACATTCTAGAGCAAATCGTCGAGGATGTCCGGGCTCGGGTCAAAAAACAGACCGAGTCTAAACCTGTTTCCAAAATGAAAATCGATCGCTCACCGAGGCGGAGCCTGCGTAGCGCCATCGAAGGTGCATCTGGAGTGCCCCTGATCGCTGAGATAAAGCGTGCCTCTCCTTCGGCGGGGGATATCAGGTTAGACATCGATGTGTCAGAAGCCGCGCGCGCGATGGTTAGTGGTGGGGCGATCGCGATATCCGTGCTGACCGAGCCGAAGTATTTCAAGGGTGACCCTAGCTTCGTGCCAAGGGTGCGGAACGCCGTTGACGTGCCGGTCCTGCGGAAGGACTTCATCGTGGACGAGTACCAGCTCTACGAGTCGGCCGAACTCGGCGCGGACGCCGTTCTTTTGATAACTGGGATTTTGGGGAAAAAACTCAAGCGATTCATCGGGCTGGCGCGCGAGCTTGGGATGGAGAGTCTCGTTGAAGTCGACGATGAGCAGCAGGTGAAACTGGCATCGGCCGCTGGTGCCAAAATAATCGGGATAAACAACCGCGACCTGAAGACGATGCAGGTAGATATCGCCCGCACGGCTAGGCTAGCCCCACTCGTACCAGATGACGTTACGCTAGTGAGCGAAAGCGGGATACACATGCCGAACGAGGCCATTTTCGCGCTTGATGCTGACGCTGATGCCGTCTTGGTTGGTACGGTTCTGATGAGATCTGACAATATCGAGCAGCAGGTGCGGGTTCTGGTGAACGCGAGGTGAGTTTGTGGTCAAGGTTAAAATGTGTGGTTTCATGGATCCCGAGGACGCGAAGGTTGCGTGCGAGCTCGGGGTTGACATGATCGGCGTAATCGTTGAAATTCGAGGATCGAGCCGCAGCATTACTATCGAACAAGCGCGCAGGGTCTTGGCCGCGTCAAAAGTCGACAAAGTAGCGGTGGTTATGCCAAACCGCTTGGGGGATGCAATCAGGGTGGCGCATGAACTTAAACCGGATTACCTGCAGATTCATTCGAATTTTACCGCAGGACAGCTGAAAAAATTGAAGGAGCTCGCGGGCGTGAAGATGATAGGAGTCGTTGCGATACCCAAAAAAATCAGCGCCCGAGAAGCCATACTTAATCGAGCGCGCGAAGTGAGCAAAGCAGCTGACTACGTTCTGCTCGACACGAAAGGGCCAACTGGAGGTGGTACGGGCTTGGTGCACAACTGGAACTTTAGCAGAAAAATCCGCGAAACCCTCGATAAACCCGTTTTCTTGGCGGGAGGCCTTAACCCAGCTAACGTCAAAGAAGCGATTAAAGCTGTGTGTCCCTATGGGGTAGATGTGGCCAGCGGTGTGGAATCTGGCCCCGGTAAAAAAAATCCAAAACTCATGCGTGCGTTCATCGAGGCCGCGGGGGGAGCGTAATGTACACAGGCAAGTTTCCGATAAAGGGAAAGTTCGACCGCTACGGCGGGCAGTTTGTACCTGAGACGCTGATGCCCGCGCTCGAGGAGCTTGAGGCGGCCTACCTGAGGCTCAAAGACGATCCAAAATTCAAGCGGGAACTCGACAACCTCCTGCGCACGTACGCCGGGCGCCCGACCCCGCTTTACCTCGCGGAAAACCTGTCGAAGCGGGTTGGGCTCAGGGTTTACCTCAAGCGTGAAGATCTCGCACATACTGGCGCACATAAGATCAACAACACCCTCGGGCAGTGTCTCCTAGCTAAGCGCATAGGCAAGCGGCGCGTCATAGCCGAAACCGGCGCTGGGCAACACGGCGTCGCCACCGCAACAGCCGCTGCGATGCTCGGGCTGAAGTGCGAGGTCTACATGGGCACCGTCGACATGGAGCGACAGCGGCTCAACGTGTTCCGGATGCGGTTGCTGGGGGCGAGGGTAATCCCGGTCAAGAGCGGCTCCCGCACGTTGAAGGATGCAATCAATGAGGCGCTCCGCGACTGGACGACGAACGTGCGAACAACCTACTACCTGCTTGGCTCAGTCGTGGGGCCGCACCCCTACCCGATGATCGTGCGGGACTTTCAGCGCGTGATTGGGAAAGAGACGAAAAAACAGATTTTGGAGCGGGAGGGGCGCCTGCCAGATGCAATCGTCGCGTGCGTCGGCGGGGGAAGCAACGCAACCGGCATCTTCTACGATTTTTTGGATGATGATGTTGGGCTCTACGGCATCGAGGCCGGGGGCGAGGGGCTCAGCACAGGCAGGCATGCTGCAACCCTCTGCGCTGGGTCGGAGGGGGTGCTGCACGGCGCATACAGCTACGTGCTTCAAGACAAATTCGGGCAGATCTTGCCAACGCACAGTATCGCCGCTGGTCTAGACTACCCAGGCGTTGGCCCGGAGCACGCGTTCATGAAACTCCGCGACCGCGTCAAATACGACTGCGTAACGGATGCCGAGGCGATGAAAGCGTTCAAGCTCCTCAACGGGGTGGAGGGCATTTTGCCCGCGATAGAATCGGCGCACGCGCTCGCGTATCTCCCAAAACTCGCGCGAAAACTTGGGAGGGGAAAGCTGGTCGTGGTCAACCTCTCCGGCCGCGGCGACAAGGATGTGGATGTGGCCGCGAGGTACATGGGGGTGAAGATTTGAGCCGAATCACGGCGAAATTCGGGGAGCTGCGCAAGAAGGGAAGAGGAGCGCTCATTGCTTTCATCACGGCGGGAGACCCAAGCCCGAGGTTAACCCCTGAGATAGCCAGGGTGCTCGCTAAACACGCCGACATCCTGGAGTTGGGCATCCCGTTCTCGGACCCAATCGCTGATGGGCCAACTATTCAAGCTGCAGACGACCGGGCTCTTTCAGCGGGCACGACCCCCGAAATCGTGTTCAAGATGATTAAACAGATTCGCAAGGCGAGCGACGTTCCGATAGTTGTGCTCTCCTATCTCAACACCGTACTCAAACCGGGAATCAAAAAATTCATGCGAAGGCTCGCAGCCGCTGGCGGGGACGGCATCGTCATCCCTGACCTGCCAATTGAAGAAGCGGGGCAAGTTTCGAAGGTCGCAAAGGAGCACGGCATCGATTTAATCCTCCTGGCAGCTCCGACGACACCACCTGAGCGGCTCAAGCGGATTTGTGCCTCTTCGAGTGGCTTCGTTTACCTCGTTTCTGTGCTCGGCGTAACGGGGGCACGGGAGAGGCTGTCTAGAGAGATTGGGAGGCTCATGGCACGCGCTAGGAAAGCATCGGAGGGCAAGATACCCATAGCAGTGGGATTTGGAATCTCCAAGCCGAGCCACGTGCAGGAGGTGCTAGGCTACGGGGCGGATGCGGCGATAGTCGGGAGTGCGTTCGTCGATTTAATCGCCAGGTATAAGAGTGACAGAACCAAGATGTTGCGCGAGCTCGACCGGTTCGGTAAGGCGCTGAAATCCGCTGGTTAACACATCCGCTTCAGAGCCTCGCGCCCCAGCATCCCCTCTTTGACGCCAAGGCGCCTTGCACCAGTGGTAACTTCCACCCCCTTCGCGCACAACACATCATCGAAGCTCTTGACCCCCGTGACAATCGCTGCTGCTTGGCCGAGCTTTTCAGCCGTTTCTATGTTTAGGTAGCCGCACATCACGTATCCTTTCGGCGCGATGAGCAAGAGAAGCGGGGCTCCGTGCAACTCCACCTCCAAACCCGTGATTTTTTTCCCGTTTACCTCGATTTCCCGTGCTTCCATCAAACTCCTCCCGCATGACTTTACCTCAAAAACATAAAACTTTTCAACCCCGACGTGGATGTTGGTGGGGGGATAAAAATGCCGTGTGGCCCGTGCAAACCGAAGAAAAAGAAGAAGTAGGTTGCGAGTTTTGTTTGAGGCAACTTTAAATGCGGAGCGTTTTAGATGATGGTGTTTGGGCGAAAGTATGATACTCGACTTGAAGGCTAGGCCGCTGGATATGGAGACTGGGCGGAACATCGTCGTGCTCCACGAGGACGATGCGAAGGAGCTTGGACTCTACGCTTCTGACCGGGCGAAGCTCGCCACACCAAAAGCCACACTAGTCGCGATTACTGACACTACCACTAGGATGGTGCGGTCGGGGGAAATCGGCACGTTCGCGGAGGTTACCAAAGCCTTGGATGTGAATGCTGGCGATGTTATCTCCGTAACGCCGGTCCCGCGCCCGCAATCGATAGACTTCATCAAGAAAAAAATGGATGGGCAGCAGCTTACAGATAAGGAGGTTTACGCTATCGTGGATGACATCGTTGCCGGCAACTTGAGCTACGGCGAGATGACGGCATTTGTCACGGCCCAATATGTCCGCGATATGACGATGAGCGAGATTGTCGCCCTAACGCGGAGGATGGTGGAATCCGGCGACAGGCTCGAGCTCGAGGTGAGCCCGGTGCTCGATGTCCACAGCATAGGCGGCGTCCCCGGCAACAAGTACGCGCTGGTGACGGTGCCAATCGTGGCTGCCGCTGGCCTAATCGTGCCGAAGACCAGTAGCAGGGCTATAACAAGTGCGGCTGGCACGGCCGACATCATGGAGGTTTTAGCAAATGTATCCATGAGCATCGGTGAGATAAAATCAATAGTGCAGAAAGTTGGTGCGGTACTCGCATGGGGAGGGGCTGTTAGGCTTGCCCCAGCCGACGATATAATCATCGGTGTTGAGCGCCCACTCGGCATAGACCCACGCTGTCAGTTGTTGGCGAGCGTCATGTCAAAGAAAATTGCCGCTGGTATAGATCACCTCCTGATAGATATTCCGGCCGGGCCCGGCGCGAAGGTCGAGACCATTGAGGGGGCGCGCGACTTAGCGCACGATTTCATGAACTTGGGCCACATGTTAAATGTCCGGGTCGAGACGGCAATAACATACGGCGGTCAGCCAGTCGGCTATGCTGTCGGGCCGGCGCTCGAAGCACGGGAGGCGCTCGAAACATTGCTCGGCAAAGGGCCCGGCAGCTTGATTGAAAAGGCAACGAGCTTAGCCGGTATCATGCTCGAATTCGGTGGTGTGGCTTCGCCAGGTATGGGCAGGCAGATGGCCTGCGATATACTCAACTCAGGAAAGGCCTACCAAAAGATGCGAGAAATCATCGGGGCCCAGGGGGGGAACCCTGATGTCAAACCTGAAGACATACCAATCGGCAAAAGTGAAACAGTTCTCGCGCCGTACGACGGCTACATCACAAATATCGACAACCAGCGCATCGTGGCCATAGCCCGTGCTGCAGGGGCTCCGCGCGACAAGGGCGCAGGACTGAAAATCATCCTAAAGAAAGGGCACAAAGTTAATAAAGGCGAACCGCTTTTCGAAATTTATGCGGAGCGCGAGAAGAAGCTCAGCGATGCGCTGGCCCTGACGAAGCGCCGACCGCCGATAAAGATCGAGAGCATGCTCCTAGAAAAACTGACGCACCGCCCACTCGCGGGGTAAAAAAAATGTGGGATGTGCCGACGAAAGCCGCCTTGGTATCCGCGGATGCCGACGGGCCATTTGAGCTTGTGGCATTTGATAACGCGTTGCGTAAGGCTGGGATTGCCGAGCTAAACCTCGTGCAGGTGTCTAGCATCTGGCCGGTCGGGTGCAAGATAGTCAAGATGCCCAAGCCCGAGCCGGGGATGGTTACTCCCGTCGTCATGGCAAAAATTTCGAGCTCAACCCCTGGGCAGAAAATTGCCGCAGCCCTCGGGGTTGCGATAAGCGACACCTCGCACGGGATGATCTCCGAGTATCACGATATCGGAGTCACTCAAAAGGTGGCGGGGCAAACGGCTGAAGCGATGGTTAGGTACATGATGGAGAAGCGCGGCCTCATACCAAATAGGGTGACTTCGATTTCGGCCGGGCACGTAGTAAAAAATCACGGGGCGGCACTCGCTGCCGTGGTTTTCCTGCTCTAACTACTCCTCGCCGCCCTCCTCTCCCTCACCTGGGGGTCCAGCGGGTGGCCTGAACTCCTTCTTAGCAGCGGCTATAACGTCATCGATGCGCAGGATCATCACCGCCGCCTCGCTCGCCGATTTGATCGCCTGCGTCTTTGTGCGCAGCGGCTCGATGACGCCCATCTTAAGCATATCCATGACTTTGCCCTCGTAAACGTTCAACCCGATATTCTTGCCATCAGGTTTTTCATGCCTGGCGCGCAGGTCGACTAGCATGTCTATGCTGTCCAACCCGGCGTTCTCGGCCAAAGTTCTAGGAACTATTTCAACCGCATCGGCAAACGCATTGATAGCAAGCGCCTCCCGCCCTCCAACTGTCTCCGCGTACTCCCGCATCTGCTTCGCCAGCTCTATTTCTGGCGCGCCCCCACCAGCAACGACTTTGCCATCCTCAATCGCCGCTGCAACAACGCATATCCCATCGTGCACCCCCCTTTCCACCTCATCAACCACGTGCTCGGTCCCACCGCGGATCAAAATCCCAATGGCCCTCGGATCTCTGCAGCCCTCGACGAACGTCATTTTCTCATCTGCAATTTTTCTCTCCTCGACCAATCCCGCGGCACCCAGATCGCTGGCGGCAAGGTCCTCGATACTTGTGATCACTTTTCCGCCTGTCGCGCGTACGAGCTTGTCCATGTCTGATTTCTTCAAGCGGCGGGCAGCGTAGATGTTTGCTTTCGCGAGGTAGTGCTGGGCGATGTCGTCGATGCCCTTTTGGCAAAACACCACATTTGCCCCGGTGGCCACCACCTTGTCGGCCATCTTTCTTAGCATGCTTTCTTCCTCCTCCAAAAATGCCCGAAGCTGTTCAGGTCGCGTCACCCGTATCTCGGCGTCGGTTTCGGTCTTCTTCACCTCGAGCGCGCAGTCCAGCAGGGCAATTTTGGCGTTCTTTACGCGCTTCGGCATGCCGGGGTGGGCGCGCTCCTTGTCTATCACGAGCCCGCTGATGAGCTGGGACTCGTCGGTGCTCCCCCCTTGCTTCTTCTCGATTCCGATGTAGTCTATGTCAACGACGTATTTGCCGTCCGTCTTGTCGGCGATTTGCTTGACCGATTTCACCGCGAGATCCGCCAACTTATCCCTGGCGCCCTCGGCCTTCTTCCCGGTTATTGAGGTTATCGCTATATTCTTGAGCAACTCATCGTCGCCGAAACCCACTTTCTCCGCTATTCCATCCAAGATTTCTTGGGCCTTATCGGCCGCTATCCTGTACCCCGCTGCTATCACGGTCGGGTGTATCGCTTGATCAAGCAGATCCTCCGCTTTGTGCAGGAGCTCACCAGCTATGACCACCGCGGTTGTTGTGCCATCGCCGACCTCTTCATCCTGGGTCTTCGCCACCTCGACCATCATCTTCGCGGCTGGGTGCTCAACCTCCATCTCATCCAAAATTGTCTTCCCGTCGTTGGTTATGACAACGTCGCCCAAGCTGTCGACAAGCATCTTATCCATGCCCCGCGGCCCAAGTGTCGTCCGCACCGCCTCAGCGATAACTCGAGCTGCGATGATGTTCATGCGCTGGGCATCCCGGCCCACTAAACGCCTAGTGCCCTCTGGGAGCACCAACACCGGTCTTCCACCCAATGCGCTCATTTAACCACCTGTTAAAGTCTCGATTTTTGCCAACTTAAATCATTTACTGAAAGCCTAAATATCTTTTTCGCTGCTGTTAAGTAAAGTTTCCAACTTAACATCTTCTGCTCCAACGCTGAAAAACCGAAA
>DYFS01000029.1 GCA_020725055.1 Candidatus Hadarchaeum sp.
CTACTTAAAGCTGGGCTTTTTAAAAGCTCCCATCAACTAGGCCACGACACACGTGTATCATCTGTTTCGATAGCTACTTCAAGAACTCCCGGATGCCGCGCAGCCCGATCCCCTTCAGCCCCTCGAGCTCAGCCTGATCCCGCGCCTCGACCACCATGCGCGCCTTGGGCTCGGTGCCGGAGGTGCGGATGAGAATCCAGCTACCATCTTTGCGGTTCACGCGAAGCCCGTCGATCTCGAGCGTGTCCCTCACCTCATCGACGTTCGCCAGCAGGTGCCTCCGGATACCCTGCATGAAGCCCGCCTTCCGCTCGTCTGGGCACGCAAAGTCCTCCACGTACATCGGGTAATCGGGTACGCTCGCGACGATCCCCGAGAACGGCTTTCGCTCAAGCGACATGAGCTCAAGCACCCTTGCGGCGCCGTATATGCCGTCGAACCACTTCCCCCAGCCCATGAAGAAAAGCTTCCCCGGCTCACCGGCGAACACCGCGTCGTGCTTGAGCGCCGCCGCGTGCAGGTTGCCGAGCTCGGCCCTCACCGCCCTCCCCCCGGCCCGGGCGACGACCTCTTCAACCGCAACCGATGTGTTAATGCTAGTCACCACCACCCCTCCCCCGCGAGCCTCCACCTCTCGCTCAGCAAAAAGCGCTATCAGAGCGTCGTGCTTGACAAACCTCCCCCGCTCATCGATCGCTACGACCCGGTCTGCATCAACGTCATGGGCGAACCCGACATCCGCGCCAACCTCCTTCACCGTTTGCATCATGTCCCCCAAGTTCCACGGCTGGGGCTCAGGGGGACGCCCGGGGAAGTGGCCATCCGGGTGGGAGTTGAGCGTCACCACCTTGCACCCCAGCTCTCTAAGCAGGTAGGGCGTCGCGACGCTGCCGGCGCCGTTCGCGCAGTCGACTACCACCTTGAAACCTCGCTTGACTTTTACCCCGCCTGCAATCGCCTGAAGGTACCTCCCAACCGCACCCGGGTCCCTCCTCAGGCTGCCGAGCTCGTCCCAGCCCGCCTGTCTGAAGCCAGCACCAAGCACGAGATCTTCAAGCTCGAGCTCGTGCTCTGAGAGGAACTCCATCCCCTCCCCCGTGTAAAACGCAACCCCGTTATCAGGCGGGGGGTTGTGGGATGCCGTGACGATGACGCCGGCCCTAGCCTTCAGCTCCCTAGTGGTGAAAGCTAGGCAAGACGAGGGGGCCAACCCTATGTCGATGACGCCACAGCCCCCGGTCAGGAGGCCTGCCGTTAGGGCGTGCTGGAGCGCCTCGCTCGACGTGCGGGTGTCGCGGGCGACGACAACCTCACCTTTGTTGCCGACGTGCGTTGCGAGTGCCAGCCCGAGCTTGAGCATAAGCTCTGGAGTCACCTTCGTCGCAACCGGTCCCCGGATGCCGCGCGTCCCGAAGAGTCGCTTCTCGCGCATTTCATTACCCTAGCAACTTAGGTATGCCGAGTTCTTCTAGCTTAGCCTTCGTCGGCCTGCCGTTGTGATCCCAGCCACGGAGCTCGTAGTACTCGTCGAGCATGTGGTCTAGGTCATTTTTGCTTAGGTGAATGCCCTTGCTCGGCCCGTGCGGCAGGGTCTCGGTGAGCAACCTGGGCGGCAGGGTATCGTCTTTCCGTGTGATTCCATCACGGACCGCGAGGAGGCGCTCGAGGTTGTAGATGCGCTCCCCCGCCTCGAGGATGCGCTCGGCGGTGAAGCCCCAGCCTGTCGTGACCGTCATCATCCGCGCCATCTCTTCCTTGCCCATCACACGGCTGCCGATGACGCATATGCCGGTCGAATCTATCGCCGCGCGGGCGTTCTGCAGCTCGAACACGAGCTTCGCCTTACCCTCCGTCGAAAAGCGGTCGTACTTCGCCTCGAATACCTCCGCCGCGAGCGTCCAGGCCTTGAGGTGGCAACCGCCCCGGCAGGCCGTCGAGTAGGCGAGCGCCATCCCCCAGGCCCCACGCGGGTCGTATGCAGGCAGCTCCAAGCCCTTCACGTGGATCGCAAAGCCTTCAGAAACCTTGCCTATGCGTTTCGCCGCGTCTCGGACACCATCGCAGAGGAGCGCGCCGATGCCCTCCCGAAACGCTATCTTGCGCAGGAGCTCGGCGAACACCTCGTGGTTGCCGAACCTCATCTCGAGACCATCGGTATCTTCGCGCGTAAGCAGGCCGCGTTCAAAACATTCCATCGCGAAGCCTATAGTGTTGCCGGCCGAAATCGTGTCGAGGCCGTAGCGGTCGCACCACATGTTCGCCGCCGCGATCGCCTCGAGGTCGTCAACGCCGCACTGCGCCCCGAAAGCCCAAAGAGTCTCGTACTCCGGTCCTTCAACCACCGTGCCCGAGTACCTGCCCTCCGCGATGACGCTGTACTTGCCGCAGGCTATCGGGCAGCCGTAGCAGGCGGTGTCGCGCTTCACCACCCGCTCGCGCATCGCCCTCGCGTTGATTTTTGGCTCCCCATCGAAAGCTCCCTCCTGGAAGTTGCGCGTCGGCCAAATCCCCGCCTCGTTGACGGGGTCTACGAACTGCGGCGTCCCCCACATCGAAAAATTCTTGATGGCCTGGCTCTCATTCATCTGCGCCCGTAGCTCGCGCGTTAAACTCATTAACCCCTCCTCGTCCGCCACCTCGAGCCCGCCGTGCCCCCGGACCGCGATCGCCTTCAGGTTCTTCGAGCCCATGACTGCACCTGCTCCCCCCCGCCCAATCGACCGCTGATCGGCCTGGATGTTCGCGATCGCGACGAGCTGCTCTCCAGCTGAACCGATGCACGCTACCCGAGTACGGTTGTCCTTGAGCTGCTTGCGGATCGCCTGCTCGGTCTCATCAGTCGGCTTGCCCCACAGGTGCTCAGCATCGTGCAACTCAGCCTTGCCATCGTTGATCGTCAGGTAAACTGGCTTGCTGGCTTTGCCCTTAATCACCACGCCGTCGTAACCGGCGAACCTGAGCTCGGGGCCAAAAAAACCGCCGCACGACGCGCAGAGGTAGATGCCCGTGAGCGGTGACTTGGTCACAACCGAAAAGCGCGGGCATGCAGGCAAAGGCGTCCCCGTAGCCGGTCCGGTCATGAAGATTAGGATGTTAGCCGGCGAGAGCGGATCTACACCTCCCTCGATTTCCTTGTACAGGAGCGCCGCCGCCAAGCCGCGCGCGCCCAGAAAAGCTTGGGCTAGGTGTGCTGGTGTTTCCCGCCCCTCGAGTGAGCCCTTACCCAAATCGACGTACAGAAGTTTACCGGCGTATCCGAGCAACTCATCTCCCGCCTTTTTTCGGCGCAGCACTTTAAAAACTGATGTGCCAAAGTGTTATTACGCGCACTAGTTGGCGATTTGATGAAAGTTAAGGTCTACTCTACACCCTTCTGCCCGTACTGTACGATGGCTAAAGAGTTCCTGAAGAAGCATGGGCTAAAGTTTGAAGAAATCAACGTCCAAGAAAATCGCGGTGCGGCAATTGAGATGGTGGAGAAAAGCGGGCAAAGCGGGGTCCCGGTAATAGAGGTGGACGGGAAGATCATCGTTGGTTTTGACGAGAAAAAACTCCGCGAGGCTTTGGGATTATGAACGCTGGAGAGATAGACTCGGCCAAGCTCCTCCACTGGCTGAGACGATACGCTGAATCCCAAGGGTTTGAATTGAGTCCCGACACGCAGCATGTTGATCGCATCATCGACGGGTTGCTTGCGAACAAAGCAAAATTCGAGTGCATGTACTGCCCATGCCGAGCCGTTCGGGATGCGAAGACCATCTGTCCGTGCGCCTATCACAAGGAAGAAATCAGGGGGGTGGGACGCTGCCTCTGCGGACTTTTTGTGGCCAAGAAAGCCTAGCACTTTTATTCATGCCCGCTGGGTGTGCACAGCTGTGAAGTAACGCCGGCTATTTCATAACCCCAAGCGTTTCAACAGTTTTTGTTACGCGCGTATCAGTAAACTCGAATTTTATGTTATATATGTAACAGTAAAAAACAAAGCGATTGCGCGACTCGAAGTATGCATAGATGTGAAGTGCGCGCCGCAGACAATTGGCTAAACACGCACGGCTTAGCCGGCGGTGCTCAAATAAGCGCGACCCCCCGGCCTGCACATTTCGCGTTTTTCGTAGTTAGTAATGAGACTACTAACTAGCAGACAGGACCCGCTGCGGCCTCAAACGAGCACAAGCTGCTTGAGTTTCCTCTCGTACTCATCGCGCGAGATCGGGGCGTAGAGGCTCGCGCGCACCTCTTTCCGTAGTTAGTAATGACACTACTAACTATAAAAATCATCCCGGGCAGCAAGCAGCGGCAAAATTGAACAGCATCGCTTAGCCTATTTCTATCTTGAGCTCGGTTACCTTACCTTCTCTCAGCACGAACGCTTTCTTCTCGACGACCTGTTCCCCAACGACACCAGCCACCAGCCAAGCTACGTTCGGCCACAGTTTCATCACTTCCGCATCCGCCGCGCTGATGTACGCACGCGTGTTTGGGTGCGAGTGGTATATGCCGATGAGCTCCAGCCCCTCCGCTCCTGCCGCATCGATTGCCCGGTAGACGAGCTCGGCATCTGCCTCGAACGACACCTCGGATTCATGTATGTTGTTAGCTTGAACTACCTCTTCCACGTTAAAAATCCCCCTCGCAGCTCTTCCGACCAGCAGGCCACAGCACTCGAGCGGAAAAACCCTCAGCGCGTGCTTTTCAATCGATTCCAAATCTCGGCGTTTAATTTTGAGCTTCATCCTTTTAACCCACCATCGGAATCGTCAACAGCGAGTAGGGGATGACTAAAACCTTGGCATTTTTTCCCACGATCTTGAAAGCCTTGGCGAGCGCCTCGTCCACGGTTTTCGCGGAATCAAAAAACATCTCCTCCAAAACTCCGGGTGGGATGCTCGACCCCACGACGATGACTTTTGCGTGTTCGAGAACCTTTGCCGCCATGTAAGCCCGTTGCTCGCCGGCTTCAAAACCGATCTCCCTTCCCTTCTTCACTGCCTCGCTTGGTGTGCGTGAGCGCCTGAGTAAATTTTCGAATGCAGGATTTCCCGTGCCCTCGGGACAGGGGGTGACCAGCACGATGACGCCCCCTCTCTTCACCGCGGGCTTCGAGGCGAAATACGCGTAAGTGAAGCCGCGAGAGGATTGGTAGAGATCAACGTCCTTTGGGTGCCCGACCCCGAGCACGAGGATGTCTGCTGGCTCTGGAACCTTTTGGACGTAGAGCTCGCGCGCCAGCTTTGTGGCCTCCTCAAAGGAGGCGGTTGGCTCCCCGGCGAAGCACCGCACGAGTTTATGCCTTGCGTCTAGAACAACGTTCACCGCAAACTTCAAATTTGTCTTGCTTGCTATCTCAACGAGCTCATTGTGGAAGGGGTTTCCTTTGAGGTTGCATAAACGCGCGCCCCTCACGTCGATGAATTTGGGCTGGTGAATGTGGGTGATTGTCTTGGCCCCTGCCGCCCCGACTGCGACAAGCTTGCGCCCCCCGCTGAAGCCGGCGTACTGGTGAGGTTCAACCACGCCCACAGCGATCACGAAATCGGCGCCCGCCACCTCGCGGTTGATGTAAATCGGTCCCCCGGTACTCGTCCTCCCCAGATACTCGAGTTTTTCTTCGTTGAATGGTTCATTGTTTACAACTCGAACCCTATCCAAAACCCGGTACTTTTCCCGCATCTCTTCCTCAGCCATCGGTCGGTGCACCCCGGTGCCAACCACGACAACGACATCTTCCAAATCAATTCCTGCAGCCTCAAGATCATCAAGCAGCGCCGGCAGGATGATGTCTTCTGGGCACGGTCTGGTGTAATCGGTTGCCACAATCGCTATTTTTTCACCCGGGCCAACGAGCCCTTTCAACCCTTCGCTGCTGATTGGATTACTCAACGCGCGCCTGATCTCAGAGATTGAGTCGGGGGCTACTCGCGTGCGGCTCGGTTCGATGATGCCCAAAAGGTTTTTCTTCGAAACCTCAAATCGCACGCGGCCTTTACCAAACGGCAGTACTACCCTCATCCCGCCACCACGGCGATTTATTTATGGGGGTGGCTTAAATTTGCTTGGTCTTGTGGATGCGAAGTAACGAGATAAAAGAGGGCTTGGAGCGGGCCGGGCACCGGGCGTTGCTCCACGCGCTCGGGGTGACGCGAGAGGAGCTCCGCAAACCGTTCGTCGCGGTCGTGAACTCTTTCTCAGAAATCGTACCTGGGCACGTGCACCTCAGGAGGCTGGCCGAGGCGGTCAAAGCCGGCGTGCGTGCAGCGGGAGGGGTGCCTTTCGAATTCAACACCGTGGCGATATGCGACGGCCTAGCGCAGGGGCACCTCGGCATGCGCTACTCGCTGCCCTCGCGCGATCTAATCGCCGACTCGATAGAGCTCGTCATCGAAGCCCACCGTTTTGATGCGATGGTGATGTTGCCCTCCTGCGACAAAATCGTGCCGGGCCACCTGATGGCTGCCGCACGCCTAGACCTGCCGACGGTGGTAGTGACCGGAGGCCCGATGCTTCCTGGATACTGGCGGGGGCAGAAGCTAACGCTCGTCGATGCCCGCGAGGCGGTTGGCCGGGTCAAAGCGGGAAAACTCAGCGAGCTAGAGCTCGCCAAGATCGAGCAGGCGGCATGCCCTGGCCCCGGCAGCTGCGCGATGATGGCGACTGCAAACACCATGGCGTGCGTCACCGAGGCGCTCGGCATGTCGCTTCCGTACTGCGGGATGACCCACGCTGAGGACGCAGCTAAGGTTAGACTGGCGGAGGAGAGCGGCCGCCGTGTACTTGGGCTTTTGCGTCGCGGGATCAAGCCCAGCGACATCATGACCCGAGAGGCGTTCGAAAACGCGATAACCGTGGATGTTGCACTCGGTGGCTCTTTGAACACTGTACTCCACCTCCCGGCGATTGCTGCCGAGCTCGGCATCAAAATCCCGCTCGAAAAGTTTGACGAGATCAGCCGACGCACGCCACGCTTATGCGCCATCAAACCGGCTGGCCCGCATACCACGCTCGACTTCGCGAAAGCAGGCGGCGTACCGGCGCTGATGAAACAGCTCGAGAGCCTACTGAACCTCAGCACCCTCACCGTAACCGGAAAAATGTTGAGCAAAAACATCGAAGGAACCAAGGTACTGGATTCAGAGATAATCCGGCCGCTTTCAAAACCAATCGATCGAGAGGGTTCAATCGCCGTTCTCAAAGGCAACTTGGCCCCAGCGGGTGCGGTCGTTCGCCAAGTCGCGGTCGGCGCTAAAATGAAAAAGCATGAGGGCCCGGCCCGCGTTTTTGATTCTCTTGAGGATGCTCTGAATGCGCTGAAGGATAAAAAAATCAAACGGGGCGATGTGGTGGTGATTCGTTACGAGGGGCCGAAGGGCGGGCCCGGGATGCGCGAGCAGCACATGCTTGCCTCGCTGCTGATGGGGATGGGCCTCGGTGAATCGGTGGCGCTCGTGACGGATGGGAGATTTTCCGGTTCCACCCGCGGCCCGATGATAGGCCATGTTTCACCAGAAGCGGCGGAGGGCGGCCCCGTAGCGGTCGTGCAGGACGGGGATTGCGTCCGGATTGACATCCCAAACCGGAGGCTCGAGTTGCTTGTCACCGACGATGAGCTGGGAAAGCGCATGCAGAGGTGGCGCCGCCCGGTCAAGAAGCCCACGGGGTATTTAGCCAGGTATGTCAAGCTAGTGGGGCCCGTCGGTGAGGGTGCGAGGCTCGAGTGAGTTTAAAGAGGAGCTACGCATAATCGACAACAGGTTGGTGAGCGATTGGTCAAGGCCGCGGTAATCGTTGAACCCGAGAAGCTCGAAATCAAAAGCTTCGATGTGCCGAGGGTCGCCGAGGATGCGTTGCTAGTCAAGGTCAAAGCATGCGGGGTGTGCGGAACCGATGTGCACGTCTTCCATGGCCACCTGAAGGCCGCGCCATTCCCCCTCATCCCCGGCCACGAGCTCTCCGGCGTAATCGAGGAGCTGGGCCCCCGCGCGAGTGAAAGCATAGTTGTGCGCGGTGGTGAGCTGCGCGGGGGAGATGCCGTGACCGTGGTGCCCGGGCTGCCCTGCGGGCGCTGCTACTACTGTTTGAACATGCCAGAGCTGCCGAACCTCTGCACCAACCGCCTGGTCTATGGTGTGACGCGCTCGTGTAGGGCTGCGCCGCACCTCTACGGCGGCTACGCTGAGTACATCTACATTGAACCCGGCTCTTGGGTATACAAGCTGCCGGAGGGGATGCCGTTTGAGGTTGGGGCGCTCGCTGAGCCCACCGCCGTTTCCACGCGCGCACTCGGCCGCGCCTTGGGAAGCGGGTCGGCTGCTGGACTGACCGTCGCCGTTCAGGGGGGTGGGGCAATAGGGCTGCTTGCCGCCGCTGCAGCGAAAGTCGCTGGGGCTGAGCGGGTGATTCTCATCGATCGCGTGGAGCAGCGCCTGCGGATGGCCGAGCGCATGGGGGCAGACGAGCTTGTTGATATGCGGGAGTTCAAGACTGCCGAGGGGCGGGTCAAGCGCGTGCTCGAGCTCACTGGAGAGGTGGGTGCTGACATCACCATCGAGTGCACCGGAGTTCCGGCCGCGGTACCCGAGGGGCTTGAGATGACAAAGCGTGCCGGTAAGTACGTCGAAGTAGGGCATTTCACCGATCCCGGGGGCGTCGAGATCCGCCCGCACGTGATTTGCTTCAAGGATATGGACGTACTCGGGAGCTGGGTCTACCCAATGGCGCAGTTCGGCGAGGCGCTCGATGTACTCAGCTCCGGCAGGTTCCCGTTTGCTGAGTTGTTCACGCACAAATTCAAGATAACCGATGCTCTGAAGGCGATTGAGGCCTCTGAAAAAGGCGAGTGCATCAAGGCCCTGATCGTGCCTTAGCCAACACCTTCGCTTTATCCAAGATTTCCATGTAGAGCTTAGGGGATATTCGATATCCAAACTCAATCAATTTATCCATACATTCTTTGAAGTGCGGCAAGGTAAGCTTTCCACTACTTAATGCCTCGAGCAGCACGAAGGGGGTGCTTACCGGTTTAAGACCAAAATATTTCGCGGCTTTTATAGCGCGTCTGTCATCAACTATCACCAAGTCAAGTTTTAATTCCCTTGCCGCAAGGAGGACTGATATCTCGCCCTTGTGGAGCCCAAGCAGCTTTTCGTATCTCCCGAAACGCGCTTTGGTTTTCACCCTACTAATTTTACCCTCTTTTATGAGTTTTCTGACCAACAAAGCATCTTGATAGCCTGCCTCGATTCCGCCCAAAACCTCAGAAAGTACCTCGTGAGTAGAGTAGACTTTCTCGTACATGTCCAAGAGGTGCAGCATGTCTAGTCTGGCGAGAAAAATGAGGGGAGATGCGTTTATCGCTGCCCTCATCCGAAGGCCCCTAGCATCTGCTTAAGGTCCTCTTCGGAGGTCATGAACCCGATTTCGCGCTTTTTCAAAACATCGATGAATTCCCATAGGTTTACCCCCGCTTCCTGAGCGGCTCGCCACGCGCTGATGAAGCCTTTCTGGTACCTGTCTACTGCCATATCGATTTTTATTTCACGTACACCCAAGTCGAGGGCTTTTTTCAAAACCGTTGTTCTATCGACACCCTCCTGCTCTGCGAGCGCGTCGAGTTGCCTTAGTGTTTCATCGTTTAGCCTAACTGTAGTTACAGCCATAGTCCCACATGTATTACGATGTATTTTTATGTATTTAAGCTTTTTCTAACAGCTTGACAGCTTCGATGGCGACATAAATCGCTTGGTCTATGCCGGCGCGCGGGTCATCGATTTTCCCGATCGGGCCTATGACCGCGAGCACCCCCCCGGCGCGCCACCCATTTATGCTGCTGAGTGTGTAGATCGTCGAACACTCCATCTCCGTCGCGAGCACGTTCGCCCGCTGCCAGAGCTTCCATCGGGCGCGCGCCTGTTCCCCCAGCGGCACCCGCTCGGGCTCCTCGGAGTAGAAGGCATCTTTTGAGAGGGTGAACCCGATGTGGTGCTTGACCTTCAAGCGCCTCGCTGCCTCGATGAGGGCGTTCGTAACTTCAAGATCGGCGACCGCGGGGTAGCCGAGCGGTACATAGTGAATCGAGGTGCCCTCCTCGCGAACTGCCGCGTTCGCGATGACCACCTCGCCCGTTTTGATCCTGGGGCTCACCCCGCCGGCGGTGCCGACGCGGATAAAGGTATCGGCGCCGCACCTTGCGAGCTCCTCGACTGCGATTGCCGTTGATGGACAGCCTATGCCAGTCGAGGTCACGCTGATCGGCACCACCCCGACCTTGCCGGTGAACGTGCGGAACTCGCGGTTGTATGCGATTTCTTTGGCCTCGTCAAAACGTTTTGCTATGAGTTCGGATCGGGCGGGGTCGCCAGGCAGGAGCACGTAACGCGCCACCTCACCCGGTTTGACGCGGATGTGGTACTCCATCTTGCCGGGCTCATATGCTCGTGCCACTTGGTCACCTCGGCTTCAGAGTTCTACTCATCATGCGCGTTTAAAAGGTTGTTCACCCATTTCTAAATAGGGTTGATAAGTGTGGGTGCAAAGAAACCCGTTTCTACATTCGTCATGATCATCGTGATTGCCACGGCAGCCATTTATATCGCCTCGCGGGATCGTGAGGGGCCAGAAACTGAGGCACCAACCGTGGAACGTGCGCCCCTGCCCACGTGGAGTGTTGGGGATAACTGGGTGTATGAGAACCAAACCGGTGGTACTTACACCTATATCGTGTCTGGTGAAGGGCCCCACGATCCGCCTTGGGACAACACCCCCTGCTACCACATAACTGGCACGATCACACCGCCGAGTGAATGGGGCGGGAATATCCGGCAATGGCTCCACAAGGCAACGCTGAATCTCTATAAAGACCAGGTGCTCGGCGAGGGACGCGACCGCAGCTCTACATTTACTTACAGCTACTCAGCAGACCCATGGCCACTCGAGGTTGGGAAAAGTTACACGGTGGTGGAAAACGTCTCGACCGAGGAGTCGATCGAGGAGGGTGGCCACACACAACTAGTATCGAGGACTTTTCAAATAACCGTTGAAAATGTTGAGGACGTCTCAGTTCGCGGGGTCACGATCAGGTGTTTCAAGGTGATTAAACGCGAGGATGGCGTTGCGGTTGAAACGAGGTGGTACTCGAAAGATGTCAAAAGAGAGATTAAGATGATAAAGCATGAAACCGGCGAAATCTTAGAGCTAGTCTCGTCAACAGCTGGCCCAAAACATTAACTTTGTTAACAGGCAACCAATTTTGGAAACTGGATTACTTTCGGTCATGCTTTAATGCCAAATTGGGCTAAAAACCGTCTGTGGGGCAATTTGGCCAATTTTGCTACTTTATAAATTACTTTCGGTGCCCTCTCCCTCCCCCAAAGTCGCTTAAAAAGATGCGATTATGGCCAAGCGCGGGATGCTTTGCAACAAGCCAATTATTGTTCGACTGCGGACCATGTTTCGCATTCGCCTAACGTGAAGACTGAAATTCACTTGTGTGATCTGCCCAATGGTACGCGACTTAGATTGGATCAGGATTTTCATCGAAAGATTACATCGTTTATTCAAGAAAAAAGGAAAGTCAAAAGTATTGAAAAATTGATGGAGGAACTAATTTGTAGACAGTCGATTTATAATCATATGAACGATCAAGCTGAATTTACCGTTAGCAGCATTAGAGATCTAATAAAGTCCATTAAGGTACCGTTTATTACAGTCGAAAACCTTGTCACAGAAATTGGGATAAGGAAAACTGCCCGCAATCCAAAGATCCCATTTAAACTTCATACTGAAGCAGGTGCACGTCTCAGAGCTGTGCTTTTATCTGAAGTCTATCTTCCAACTGTAATCGGGAGGAGTATAGAACTTAAAGTACCAGAGCTTGAGATTCACGGCATGATGAAAAAAGATTTCTTGGGCACTATAGGTAATTATCCATTTGAAACATCATCGTACAAATGGGGGCGCGCATACATTACGCGGTTCCCAGCGATACTCGCAAGTATTTCTAAACTAGCAGGGGTGCCTTCTGGTGACAAATGTTTAGTAAACCCTTTCGTTCCAAAAGATATCATGTTGGGTGGAAAAGGAATTAAACGCGAATACCTCCGCTGGGCATTCGCAAGTGAGGGAACAGTATGTAGGGGGACATCGCTTGTGAGGTGCGTGGATGTAACGAGGGTATTGCCTGCAAATTTTGTAGATGAGCTAGGAGTTGGCAAAAAAAACACCAATAGGAAAAGTACCGAAGGATGTTTTAATAAACGTTAAAAAAATCCCTCAAGATCTCTTGGAAGGCGAGAGGCTGCTTCTTCAGAATTTCGGGATCAATGCCTTCCCAAGGCCCGAATCTCTTTATAGATACGCAAACTTAAACCGCGTTACCGCGCGGTGGAGGCTTTCAATCGCGTGTCAAAGCGATGTTCAGCGTTTTAAGAAAAATATTGGTTTTCCACTCCAACAAAAAAATGTGGCATTAGCGCATCTTACAGCTATGTTTTAAAAATTTGATAAGATGTGACTTTCCGCAAGCGATTAATCTTTTATGGATTAGTTTCACTAGATTCTCTAATCCTTCCCCAGTTTTCGCTGAAAATGGAATTATGATATCTCTCCATTGGCGCCATGGGAAGGGCATACCGAATTTCTCGCAGATCTCATCGAGCAGGGCATCCCTTTCCTCCGGATAAATCAGGTCTATCTTGTTCACCACCACGATGGGGTTGAGCCCGAGTTCTTGGAGGAAGGAAAACATCTCGACATCTA
The DNA here is from genome assembly GCA_020725055.1 of Candidatus Hadarchaeum sp. Taxonomy (GTDB): domain Archaea; phylum Hadarchaeota; class Hadarchaeia; order Hadarchaeales; family Hadarchaeaceae; genus DYFS01. The sequence continues at coordinate 12,751 of DYFS01000029.1, forward strand.
CGGGGATATGCCCACGGCGCTCCCACCTCTCGGCGATTTCGAGGAATGCGCGGGCGTCTACCACTTCAAGAGCGAGCAGTATTTTTTCCCTGTTTTGTTCCATGTACCGGACGATTTCGGTCTTGGTGCGCTCCTGCTGCTCCCTGCTAACGCCCACCATGAACCCAAACCCGGGCATGTCCACGACGTCTATCTTCTCGCACCGGTAGCGGCTGATCCTACGCGTGACCCCGGGCCGCTTGCCCACCCGCACACGCTTGCCCGTGAGCTGTCGAATCACGCTCGATTTGCCAACGTTCGAGCGGCCTATCAACACCAACTCCATTCCAACCCAATCAACTCTCGCGACGTTAAACTACATTTGGCTTTGGGGCATGCACAGCTGTGAAGTCCCCTCGAAAATGTTAAAGAACTCAACAGCGACACTCGTAGGGCGATGAGATGGTTGATATTGTGCTCGCTCACGCTACTGTAGTAACGATGAACGCGCGCCGAGAAATTTTGAGAAATGGAGCCGTGGCCATCGAAAACAACAAAATCGTTGATGTTGGTAAAACTGAAAACATCAAACCAAAATACAAGGCCGATGTCGAGCTCGACTGCACCGGGAAGCTTGTCCTCCCCGGGCTAATCGATTGCCACGTCCATCTGGCGCAGGCTTTGCTCCGCGGTTGTGCCGATGATCTTTCTCTAGTGTCTTGGTTGCAGGAGCGGGTTCATCCCATGCAGGGCACCTACTCCCCCAAAGTCGGTGAACTAAGCGCCAAGCTCTGTTGTATCGAGATGATTAAATCCGGCACCACATGTTTTATCGAGAGCGGCCTCCACTGGCGCTATGGTTTCAACGAAATCGCTGGGGTCGTCGATGCTATCGGGATCCGCGCCGCCCTCTCAAAAAAACTCATGAACCTGCGGGGTTATGCAGACATCCCAGACGCGATAGTCGAAAGCATGGTCGAAGATGGTGAAACCACGATGCGTCAAACCCTCGAGATGGTACGAAAGTGGCATGGCAAGGCGAACAACAGGATTCACGTCTGGTTTGGTGCCCGCACGCCCGGGGGCTGCACGGTTAAATTCTACCGAAAGATAGCAGAGAACGCACGAAAAAATCGCACTGGGATCACGATTCACCTCGGTGAAGTGCAGCAGGACATCAAGTACATGCGGAGGGAGTTCAAGATGACCCCGATGGAGTTCATGCAACACTGTGGCGTGGTTGGCCCCCACGTGATCTACGCCCATGGGGTCTGGATCCCACAGAAGGACTTCAGGATACTCCGCGAGACCAAGGGTACCGTATGCCATTGCCCCGCAAGCAACCTGAAGCTGGCCTCGGGATTCGCCCCCATCCCTGAGATGATTAAGGCGGGGGTCAACGTGGCCCTGGGCTGTGACGGGGGGCCGAGTAACAACTGCTACGACATGATCCGGGAGATGAAGCTGGCAGCCATAGTCCACAAGGCTCGCCTGCTTGACCCTGAGGTGCTCCCCGCCGAACAGGTGCTCGCGATGGCTACCGTGAACGGTGCACGAGCGACCCTTTGGGGGGAGGAGCTGGGATCGCTGGAAACCGGAAAGCTCGCGGATCTCATCGTTGTAGACCAGCACAAGCCCCATCTCGTGCCCGTGCGCAACCCGATCTCGAACTTTGTCTATGCCGCGAACGGCGGTGATGTCGATACCGTGATCATCGACGGCAAAATAATCATGCAGGGCAGGAAGGTAAAAACGCTCGACGAAGAGGGGGTATTGGAAAAAGTGCGGGAGGAGGGGCTCACTCCCGACAAGCGCTTGGGCCTCAACATAAGCTCGAGCTGGCCGGTGAGGTAATGTCGCTCAAGAATTTTTTTGAACCTGGGAGCGTGGCGGTGATAGGCGCCTCGCGTGAACCGGGCAAACTGGGGCACGAGATCCTCCGAAACATCGTCGAGGCGGGATTCAGGGGAAAGCTCTACCCGATTAACCCGAAAGCGGACGAAATTTTGGGGTTAAAATGCCATCCTTCAATAAAAGATGTACCTGAAAACGTCGATCTGGCCGTCGTCACAGTGCCAGCGCGATTCGTACCCGGCGTGATTTCCGACTGCGGTGAAAAAGGTGTTGGCGCCGCCATTGTCATTTCAGGCGGGTTCAAGGAGACTGGCGGGGCGGGGATGGAGCTCGAGCGCCAGCTGGTCGAGGTTGCGCAGGGGGCTGGCATCCGCGTGGTAGGGCCAAACTGCCAAGGGGTCAACAGCGCATATGCTGGGCTCTGTGCGAGCTGGCCGCTCATCAGGGCAAAAGGGCCGATCTCCGTGATCTCGCAAAGTGGCACTATCCTGGCTGCTCTCGGTTGCTGGGCGGAGGACGAGGGAATCGGCGTGAGCAAGCTGGTGGCCCTCGGCAACAAATCCGACGTCGATGAGACCGAACTGCTCGAGTACCTCACCGACGATGCCACAACCAAGGTCATCGCGCTGTACATCGAGGGGGTGCGAGACGGGAGGAAGTTCATGGAGGTCGCACGGACGGCCGTTGGGAAGAAGCCAGTCGCTGTGCTTAAGGGCGGCAGGACAGCGAAGGGCGCAGAAGCCGTGCTGTCACACACCCGCTCGCTCACCGGCACCGATGCGGTGTTTGACGCCGCGTTCAAACAGGCTGGGATAATCCGCGCCGCTGGGGTTGAAGAGCTCTACGACCTCTGCAAAGGCTTTGCGCTCCTGCCGCCGCCGGATGGCAAAAACATCGTGATAATCACGAGTTCCGGCGGTTGCGGAATTTTGGCGACCGATGCTTGCGAGGAAGCCGGCCTCAACGTGGTGGAGTTGCCCGCGTGGGTGAAAGATGCCCTCAAGGAAAAACTACCCCCCGAGTGCATCCTCCGCAACCCGCTTGACCTGACCGGCAGCGCCACATCACAAATGTACGATGAAGCTTTGGCCGCATTAGGCGCTGCTGAGGGTGTTCACTCGATCCTCGTAATCGTCGGTGACCCGATGCCTGGAATTGCAGAAGTAATAACCAAACACTTCAAGCAGGGCAAGACCTTGGTGCCAGTGATGTTGGGTGGCGGCGAGATTGAGGCTGTAGAGCGGGCGAAACTCCGGAGCAACGGCATACCGGTTTACCAGAGCCAGACGCGCGCGGCCCGGGTGGTGGCGGCTATGGTGCGATACCGCCCCACTTCTGGGCTATAGGGCCGCCTGACCGGTTTTTCTTCCACAATCTCTTTTGGCTTCATCGCTCGCATAGCGATGACAACTACCACAATGATTACCGCTACAGCGGCTAACAAAACTTTAGCAATTGATGGGATGGAAAACCCTTCCTCAGGGGGTGCAGCACCCTCGGTGGGTTGTGCTGGGGGCGTTGGTTCTGCGCCCGGTTGCTCCGGTGCTTCTGGCTGCTCTTTATCACCGACGCCCGGTGACTCTCTGCCGTCACCAGGTGGCTCCCACGCGCTATCCTCTTGTAAAAAAACCGTGGGCGCGGCTCGCCCCCTCTGATAAGATGCGGATGAAACCAACTGATATTTGGTACAGTATGTACACAACAAGACCGCGATGAGCGCTCCTACTAACGCCTTCCGCATATGTATCCAATATTTAATTCATTTTTTATCGATAAAAGCTGGTCGCTCTGCTTACCGCTTACCCATCTCTTCATTTTGTAAGAACAACACAAATTCTCGTGGGGGCAACCAATGATCTGCTACCCTAATTGTGGCACCGAAAACCGGGATGACGCAACATATTGTACCCTATAGGGGTGTGCAAAATTCCTTTGCTTTCTGCCACTAATTGTTCTCCGTGAATGA
>DYFS01000030.1 GCA_020725055.1 Candidatus Hadarchaeum sp.
TATTCAACGTGAGACCAGGGGTTTCACCGAGTTCATCCCGCTGGCGTTCATGCCTCGTAACACCCCACTTTGGAGGGATGGCGAACGTTCACCACCAAGCATCGCCGAGAGTCTGCGCGTGCATACCGTGGCGCGACTGATGCTCGCGGGCTCCATCGACAATATTCAGGCATCCTGGGTCAAGCTGGGTCCGCGAGGGGCGCAACTGATGCTCTGTGCTGGAGCGAACGACTTGGGGGGGACGCTGCTCGAGGAGAACATCACCCGCGCGGCTGGGGGGGAGCGACAGTTGATGCTGCCCGAACAACTAGAGCGGCTCATCTCTGAAATAGGTCGTGTGCCCCGCCAGCGGACGACTACCTACGGCACACCTTATACTACGACAACTCGATACCGGCGCGGATAAGCTGCAAAACTGCGCGCGCGAGTTTAACCCGTGCTGCGTGATCCGGCATGAGCAGATTGGCAAACCAAACCTTGAGGCCCAGCTCCATGATTGCGGGGGCGAATTCTTTGTCGCTCTGATCGATCAGGATGTTTCTCGCCGCGTCCCGGTACACCTGCGCCACGCCGCTGGGGCTAACCTCACGCCCAACCCCGCGCATCAGGATGCCCGCCGGTCCGCTGACTGGCTTGGTGCCGATTATCGGGCTGACCGCTAGCACCTTGTCGCGGTTGCGTGAAAGGGCGTCTCTGATACCCCTCACCGCGAGGATCGGGCCGATGCTTGTCACAGGGTTGCTCGGGCCGATGATTACGGCGCTAGCGGCTTCGATCGCTTCGAGCACCCCGGGCGCTGGGTTAGCGTTTTCTGCCCCCTCGAAACTCACCCCCAGAACCTTATCCGATGCGCCCCTAGCGATCCAGAATTCGTGGAAGGTCAGCGCGCCGGCCTCCGTGTGGATCACCGTCCGCACCCGCTTGTCTGACATCGGCATGACGTTCACGCGAACCCCGAGCTTGTCACAGAGCTCTCTCGTTACCTCGGACAGCCTCTTCCTCCCCTCCAGCATCAGGGTTCGGTAGAGCTTGGTCGCACGGTCGCGGTCACCGATGCGCAGGAGCTCCACCTGCCCGAGGCGCTTGAGCATCTCGTGGCAGAAGAACGTGTCACCCCGGATGCCGTACCAAGTGTCCTCGTTGATGATGCCGGCGAGCGTGTAAAGCACGGTATCGAGATCGGGAGAGACGTGCAGTCCCGAAACTGCTAGGTCCTCGCCGGTGTTCACGATTACCGCGAGCTCTTCTGGCTTGAGCAGACGCGCGAACCCCTGCAAAAGCTTTGGCGCGCCAGTTCCGCCGGAGAGGAGGGTAAGCATCCATTCACCCGAAGAGATCCCGTTCGCGCGACCTAACGAGCTCGCGCGCGCGCCCCTTACCCCTTTCGTAGGTTGCCCCTTTTATCACGGCCACGGGTGTGCCTTCGCTCGCCTCCCCCATCGCAGCAACCCCCGCGGCTGCGAGCGCGTCCGCCACCGCGATGACTTTGCTCGTGAGTTTCTTGCCGTACAGGTCGCGTTTGCCCCGCAGGTCGAGCAGCGGCCGCATGCCAGCGACACCAACCGCAACGCCCACCGCCCCAACCCTGAACGGCCGGCCGTGGGAATCGGAAACTATTACTGCCACATCCACCCCGCTCGCGCGCTTTATGCTCCTCCTGATACGCTCGGCGCTAGCATCTGGGTCCGCGGGCAAGGTGGTGACGTGATTTTTTTCAACGTTCGAGTGGTCCACGCCGGCATTCGCGCAGACGAATCCATGCAGCGTCCGCGCGATGAGCACGTGCCGCAGCCGCACAATTTCTTTCAGCTCGTGCAGGATCACCTCTACCTCCCGTGGGTCCTTGCCCAGCTGTCCCGCGAGCTGCTTGGCAAGATCGCTTGGCCTCACCCGCCGCAGGTCGACTGCCCTTCCCTCGGCCTTCGATACGATGCTCTGCGTCACAACCGCCACGTCTCCCCGCTCGAACTCAAGGCCCTGCACGGCGGCCGCACGGAGTATCAGCTTGCCGAGATTGTCCCCGCGCTTTACCTTGGGCATCCCGCACAAAGCTATCACCTGCACCCCATCACCGTCGAGTATTTTAGTATACCCCCCTTAAAACCAAGGGGGAGGAAATGAAGTTTGGTGTGGAGTTCGTTCCTTACCGCTCAATCGACGCTCTGGCTGGGCTGGCGAGGCAGGTCGAGCGGGCTGGCTTCGAGTACATCTGGATCTGCGATCACTACCACAACCGCTACGTCCACTCGGTGCTCGCGAGGCTTGCCACAGAGACCAAGCGCATAAAGCTTGGCCCTGGGGTAACGAACCCTTACTTGGTCCACCCGGCGATAACGGCTGCTGCGATCGCAACCCTCGACGAGCTCTCGGGGGGCAGGGCGACGTTGGGGATATCCGCCGGGGATCCCATTTACCTCGCGACCCTCGGTGTTCAGCCCCGCAACCCGATTGCCGCGGTGCGCGAGGCAACCCGCGTGATTCGCGAGCTGCTGACCGGGAAGCGGGTGAATTTCTCCGGGGAGGTTTTCTCGTGCAGGGGCGCCAAGCTCAGGCTCGCTCCTCCCGGGAAGGTGCCGATATACATCGGTGGCAGAAGGCGACACATGCTTGAGCTGGCCGGTTCAATAGCTGAGGGGGCGCTGATCAACGCCTCCCACCCCGACGATCTGGGGGAGTGCATCGCGTACGTAAAAAGAGGTGCTGAGAAGGCCGGTAGAAAACTAAGCGATCTGGATGTTGCCGCCTACATGGCTACTTCGATTGGGGGGGATCTCGAGAGGGCGCAAGCCGCCGTAAGAACAGTCGTCGCGTTCATTTCATCCTCAGCCCCCAAGGAATCGCTCGACCGCCACAGAGTCCAGCTCGGCGAGGTTGAAAAAATACGAAAGTACCTCGAGGCCGGGGAGCTCAAAAAGGCCGCCGCAGCCGTGACCCCGAACATGGTTGAGGCGTTTGCGGTGTGTGGGGGCCTGTCAGAATTGGCGGCACGGATAAACGATTTGCGCAAGCTCGGGATAACCCAAGCTGTCATCGGCTCACCAATCGGGCCAGAACCTGCGAATGCTATTGAATCTATTAAAAAATTGTTGTAAATCAGGTCTCATGTTTAAACGCGCTGGATACCGACTCGACCGCCACCGGCAGGGGTTGTCCAGATGCCTGCTGCCTCCCGATCTCCTCCAGAGCCTCACGCATTTTTTTCAGCGATAAACGTTTCACCGCCTCAATGCCTGGTTTGACATCCTTGAGGGGCCGCACCTCGAGCGCCCCAGCCGACTTAGCCAATTCAAAGGCCTCCTCACCGATGGGAGTGCGCGTGAGAACTGTGGAATAACCTAGCGGGGACCCAACCGCGCCAACCGAGATGTCCGCGAGGTCGGAGGCGAAATCGAAGCAAATCTTGCACGGCGTGTCCACGAACTGCCTGAGCGCGCCGACGTCAAGCTCGCGCTTCGGCTCCCCCCTGCGGTAAATCACGAACTTCCCGTGCTTGATGTCGAACTTGGCGACATCAGCCAAGTTTATCCCGAGTTGCCCCTCTACGACTTTTTTGAAAAAAACCTCATACGGGAGCGCCTCAACACAGAATATGCCCACGCAGATTCTCACGGCATCTGCCAAACGGTAAACCGCGAGCGTGGACGACTTCATCCGGCGAACCGCCCTTATCTGGCATGGCATGCCAACGAACGCGACGCGCCCACATTTGTACAGGTCGACGGCATCCCGCAGCCCTGTTGAAATAGCCCCGCGTGAGTACTTCGTCCCCGCGCATTTGAGTAAATCTTCACGCGTCGTTGCCACAACCGGCTTCGGAAACCAAGGCAGGTCGGGTGCACCGGTAACGACGGCCCCATCGATGAAGTCCTTTTCGAGCAGCGCCGCGAGCAATGCTGTAACCACCCCGCCGTCCTGGCAGCGGACGAGGATACCGGCGTCTCTCGCCTTGGATGAAAAAGACCGCTCGTAAATCCCCACCACCTCGCCCTCGGTTGCATTTCGCCCGAACACGTGCCTCTCTACCTCCTTGAAGTCGGCCGTTTGGGGGCACTGGTTAAAGCACATCCCGCAAGCTTCGCACCGCCCCTTCAAAGTCGGCTTCCCATCGACCAATTCCAAAACCGAAAAAGGGCATGAAGCGACGCACGTGCCGCAGCCAAGGCAAAAGCCTGGGCCAATTACTATTTTTATGAGGTGCCCGAATGCCTCAACCAACCTGCTTCCTCCCAAAACCGAATTTAGCGGTGTCGTAAAAGGGCGGCCGCACGAGCTCGGCGGCCCGCGGTTTTCCGTGGATCTCGATTGCCACTTCCCGTGCAGTTTCTATTTCTGGGGGTGCGTAGCCCATCGCTATTCCCACCCCTAAGAGGGGCGAGAGTACGCCGGAGGTGACGCGGCCAACCACCTCGCCGTCCGCGAGTATCCCGTACCCCTCGCGCGGCACCCCCCTCTCCCTCATGCGTAGCCCCACGCGCACCCGGGACAAGCCCCCCCCCTTTTGCTCGAGCAGGGGTTCGCGCCCAATGAAATCGCCCTTGTCGAATTTTACGACGAAACCGATGCGCGCCTCCAGCGGCGTTATCTCCTCGGTCAGCTCGTGGCCGTAAAGCACGTAGCCCGCTTCAATCCGTAAAGAGTCCCTCGCACCAAGGCCACATGGTTTGATGCCGAATTCTAGACCAGCGCGTAAGAGCTCGTTCCACAGTTTTTCCCCCCGCATGGGTTTAGACTGTGGCTCACCCATCAAATAAATCTCGAACCCATCTTCGCCCGTGTAACCGCTTCGGCTGACAAGCACTTCCATCCCGGCGACTTCGATGAACCCGGCTCTGAATCGTCCGAGGGTTCCCAAGTCGAAATCCGTTAGCTTTTGAAGCACCGCCTGTGCCTTAGATCCCTGGGGCGCGAGCATAACGGTGCTCATCGTGATATTCTCGATCTCCACGTCGCCCTCAGCTTGGCTCTTGAACCACTCAAAGATCTTGTCTGCGTTGGCGGCATTCACAACTACCATGTAATCCTGCTCACCCAAACGGTAGGTGAAGATATCATCCTTCGTTCCACCGCGCTCGTTCAGGACGGTGGAATAATGGGCCTCCTTAACCATCAATTTCGAGATGTCGTTCGTCGTGACGCGCTGTAAAAAATCTAAAGCCATTGGGCCCCGAACAGAAATTTCACCCATGTGGCTGATGTCGAAGAGCCCGACAGCCTCGCGAACAGCCATGTGCTCCCCAACGATGCCGCTGTACTGCAGGGGCATCTCCCAGCCGGCGAAGGGCACCATCTGGGCGCTGAGTGAGCGATGTACCTTTGCGAGATGGAGCTGTTTCATATTCATCCCATTTGCGATAGCTCGGGTGAACTTTAAACTTTGAGTTTGGTATCTTGGTTAGATAGTTATTAAAGGCGCGCGACAAACACTCTACTGGTGGTATTTTTGCCGGGTCGAAGGTGGAAGCTCACGAAAGAAGAGTCAAAGAAGAACGGGTGCATCTGCGCATCTTAATCGATTTTTGATTTCCAGGCGGGAAGATGGCCAACCGGCATGGGCTCCATTCTGCAGTTTGGAATGTGACGAGTAAGTGTAATTTCACGTGCAAACACTGCTACGTTCCCTCACCGGCGCATCGAGACTTGAGTTTTGAAGAGGCGAAGGGTCTCCTGAACCAGCTCGCTGAGCTCGGGGCCGAGGAACTGCACCTCAGTGGTGGGGAACCGCTGATGCGCGACGACCTTTTCGGCATAATACGCGAAGCGACCGAACTCGGATTTCATGTAGACACCATCACGAACGGGTGGTACGTCAACAAAGAAAATGCGCGCAAGTTCAAAGAGAGCGGTGCAGACCACGTTTCGGTTAGCACGGACGGGATAGGAAAAACGCACGACGATTTCAGGAACAAGCCGAAGTCGTTCGAGAGATGCGTGGAAGCTGTAAAAATATTGAGAAGTGAAGGGGTCGAAGCGTACGTCTCTCCCACAGTCTCGAAACTCAACCTTGGGGAACTGCCAGCGCTGCTCTCCCTCGCCGAATCCCTCGACGCGAATTTTTCAACGAAGGTGCTCGTGCCTATAGGGGAAGCCAGGATTCTGGACAAGTACTGCCTCAACCCAGAGGAGCAGAGGAAATTCTATGAGTTTATCTTCGCGAAAAAAACCGAGCTGAAAAATAAAATAGATATCGCGACGACCTGCAGCCCTTACTCAATACTCTTCACGAAGAAGCGAATACCAAAAGACGATGGCCGGATCCACGGGGGCTGCACGGGCGGGATAGACCTGCTATGCATCGCCGCCGATGGCCGGATAATGCCGTGCTCGAGGTTGCAGATACCCCTTGGAAACGTGCGGGGTGATAAGCTCATTGACGCTTGGTACTCGTCGGAGATATTGGCCACCCTGAGAGACAGGGATAACCTCAAAGGGAAATGTGGGCGCTGCGCGTACAAGAACTGGTGCGGTGGTTGTAGAGCGATGGCACTCGCCAAACGGGGAGATTACTTGGCGGAGGACCCAACGTGCTGGTTCAATGCCTAGTGGGCGAGACCTATGGGCTACGCTGAGCTAAGTGGCATCAGGGTTGGCGGTGACAACCCAGTCGTGGTCATCGGGGCGCTCAACCTAAGTCCCGAATCTTTTTTCCGCGGCTCTGTCACCAGAACCCCCGCGGAAGCGGTCAAACAAGCGCGGCGGATGCTTGAAGAAGGCGCGAGTATCATCGATGTGGGGGCGATGTCGACGGCGCCAGGTGTGAAACCGATATCCGCAAGCCTGGAGATACGAAGGCTGCTACCCACAATCAAAGCTCTTGTGAAAGAGGTGGATGCCCCGATCTCTGTTGACACCCAGCGCGCCGCGGTGGCTGAAGCTATAATCGAAACGGGAGCAAAGATAATCAACGATGTTAGCGGTTTCAATGCAGACCCAAAGATGGCAGGGGTTGTGGCCAGCGCAGGGTGCTCCGCGATACTCATGGCCGCGAAAGAAAAGCCCGGTGACGCAAAGAGGATAGGTGATGTTTACGCAGCCCTTCGTGAGAGCCTACGTATTTGCGAACATCACGGCATCGACGTGCGAAAAATAGTCGTCGACCCCGGTATAGGTTTCGGAAAGGGTGCGGAGTGGGATCTCCATATCTTGGCGAACCTCCGAGAACTTTCGGCCCTGAAGCGCCCCATCTGCGTCGCGGTCTCGAGGAAGGCGTTCATAAGTGAGGTGCTGGGTTTGACCGATCCGGCAGACCGTCTCCTCGGCTCACTCGCGGCAACCGCACTCGCTGTGCAAAATGGGGCGGATGTCATCAGAACCCACGATCCCAAGGAGACCACGCAGGTGGTGCGGGTTGCTGAGGCGATCAGACGCGCCGCTAGGGTTAAACACCCAAAAATAAAGGTCGCTCGGTGATGGTGTGAGGGTCTTAGGGTTGAGCATGCCGCTTGTTACCCCGGGCGCGGACTTGCCGTCCATGATTTTGAAGGCCTCTGAGCAGGTCGGTGGTCTCCGCGACAAGGACATCGTGGTGATTGCCTCGAGCGCCATCGCCACGGCCCAAAAGAGGCTGAAAAAACTGGCGGGGGCGAGGCCCTCACCGCTCGCGAAGAAACTGGCAAGGCGCAGCGGGCTGGAGCCCGAGTTCGTCCAGATCGTGCTGCGCGAGGCCGACCGGGTGTTCGGCGTGGCGAGGGGCGCGATAGCAACGCTCAAAGATGGGATGCTGTGCGTGAACGCCGGCGTCGACCGCACCAACGCACCGCTCGGCCAAGTCACGCTCATGCCCGTGAAGCCTGACCGAGCGGCGGCGGACATACTCAAAGCCCTCAAGAAAAGGGTCAGCGGCCGCCTCGGTATGATCATAGCCGACAGCCACGTCCAGCCCCTCCGCCTTGGCACGGTTGGGCAGGCGATAGGCGTCGCGGGGATTGAGCCGGCCATCGACTGCCGGGGCAAACGCGATTTGTTCGGGAGGAAGTTGGAAATCACTTTCAGAGGTATCGCAGACCAGCTGGCCTCCGCAGCGCAAGTTGAAATGAGCGAGGCTGATGAGAGGGTGCCAGCCGTGATAATCCGGTGGGCGAAGGTCGAGTTTGTGGAGGAGCCCAAAACCGCGGTGAAAATTTCACCAAAGCGGTGTGTCTACTCCAGCTTGTTTAAACTCGGCGGTAAACGCTGATGGCGGGCCCGAAGGTACCCGCGCCCAAATGGGTTCGGGTCCAGCGCAAAATTGGGATTTTCATAGGTTTTGAAGTTGGCGTTTCGATATCGATAGCCATCGTTTCTCTGCCGAGTAGTTTGGATCGGGGAACCATATCGCTCGGCTAAATCCTCAGCCTTTTCAACAATTTCCACGTTTGGATTATCTCTGTGCTTCCAACCTGCTTCATGGCAAGAAGTCCTTTATCGCCAGTGACCAGGTAATCAGCCCCGCTCGCGGCCGCCGCTGCCAAAATTGGAACATCTCCCCTGTCACCGATTAGCTTGAAATACTGTCTTGCAGAACCCTTGTATGCGCTCTTGGATATTTTCTCGTGTTTCACCAGACGCAAAAAGAGCGGGAAGAGAACGGCGTGTTTGGGAAACTTTCTCTCGAGCACCGCGTTTGCTTCGTCAATCACGTCGGCGCTCAACACCATCTCTACTTTTCCATCGATGATCGCGTCCAGTAATTTTCTCTCATCCCCTGCAAAGACCATTCCGGACACCAGGATGTTTGTATCTAGGAAGACCTTCGGCTTCCCGGTCATCCCTTTGCCCGCCTGATTTCCTGAATGGCTCGATTCAATTCTTTCCTCGTGAGGCCAACCTCTTTTGCAGCACGCTGAAACGCGTTCAGGATTTCCTTGGGGTCGACACCGATTCGCTTCATTAAAATTAGGCCCCCAGCTTCGGTGACGTAGAGGTAATCGTCCTCGCCGATGTCCAGATTCTCCCGTATCCCTACAGGCAAGGTGAGTTGGCCTTTCGAGGTGACTTTTACTACAGCATCAGCCATTTTACCACCACTTAAAATGTAAGAATTCCTTACTTATTAATTTATCTGACCTAGATGATGGTGGGCCCGGAGGGATTCGAACCCTCGATTTTCGCCTTGTAAAGGCGACGTTTGTTAGGGCCAAGATTTCTCCTAGCACCTCATAACCACTAGACCACGGGCCCGATTTGCCTTTGTTTTGTGAAGTTAAAACCCCATCTCGAATTTTAAAATACACCAACAATCGGCAAAAAAACATCTTAAGGAAACTGGGTAGTTACAAACTGTAATTGCGATTTTCTAAAAGTAGTAAAGGAAGCCCTGGATTATTATGACCAAAATCAGCAAGATCACCAAAAACTCGAGCATCGTGGCGCGGTGCACATCCACCCGCTCCATCGCCATGCTGTAGAGCTCCTGCAGCTGCCCGAGCTTCTTGTCCACGAGGGCCAGCCACTCCGCGATTCGAAAGCGCTCGGATGAGATACGGTAGAGCTTCCCCAAGTACCACTCCCCGGTGAACTTCAGGATGTTTCGCATGTCCTCGACTAAGTCGGTTACCTCAACACGCCACTCTGCCAGCTCGCCAGCCGCCCGCGCCAGCTCGCCGTATCCGCGCCCCCCCCATGGTATACCCATCCTAGGCTTTGCAAATGCGATGCGCAGGGAGTCGTACGCGCGCTCCAGGCGTTGGTCGAGCAATTTATCGTACGTTTTGAGCTCAAGCAGCTGGATCCTCGCGAGCTCGATCATGCGCACGAGCTCGTCCATGTAATCGACGGCGCCGCTCATCAGCGCGGAGTACCAATCGACAACCACAATGTCTTCTTCGGAGTAGCTGAGGTAAAATTTCAAAGAGTCATCCACCTCCTTATCGCTGAGCTTCTTCCACCCTTTCTCCCCGCGCAGCAGGCCAGCCGTCTGCTTCCTGAACTTTCGCATGAAATCCTTTGCGTCCAGCTTGGGCTCGGATTCAGTTATCAGAATTAGGGTGTAGATCTCTGGGTATTCAAAGGCGGGGTACGGCCAGACTATCGCTGGTTTCACAGTTTTCATGAGTTTACCAAAAAATTCGCGCGGCACCTCCTCGAACTCGATTTCCTTGCCGCCGACCTTCACTGGCCGCTCGTCCAACCCGACCAATTTTACAACGTCGTCTAGGGCGTCTTTTCTAAACTCCACGCTCAGGTAAATCCCGATGACGCCTATGGGGAAAATCCGGCCTTCGACAGCGGCCTCGCACCCGTTGATTTTGACCGGGCCCAAGTTAACCTCGAGTGGCTGGAGCCCGACTTCCTCGTACTTCGGGGCCAGAACACGCGCTCCCTTTGCCTTGGGCCGTTCGATGAGTGTGAGCTTGTCCCTCGGTATTTTTGTGAGTTCGATGTCCCCGCCGCAGTCGTAGAAGTACTGGAAGACCACGCGCCCGGTGAGCGATTGATTTTTTTCGGTTGTCGGCATTCCAATCCCTGATAACCTCTGCTCCAAGGATTAAAATGGCGCCGGGGCTGGGATTTGAACCCAGGATGCGCTTACGCGCAAACAGGTTAGCAACCTTTAGCGGACCTAGCGAGGTTAGGTCTGTCGCCTTACCTGACTGGGCCACCCCGGCACCGAGTGGCGACGAGCGCGCTCAAGGTTGATGTCTTCCCCGCGCGCCGATTGCTGGCCCCAAGCTCCATCCCATTATCCACAAGCGTCGTACGTCCTGCCCACCCTTGCTGACTTCCGCCCCTGGGGGGTTCGACAGGCGGGGGTAGTTCTCCCCGGCCCTGCGACCGAGGCCCTACCGCCGCCGACCCTGTGGGATAGGACTTCTACGCCCGAAACCAGCTCGCACGTGCAGTTCCGACGCCTTCCCCGAGCTTCGGCCCACCATAAACCCCATTTGTGGTTACAGGCAAGGGGTAGCTGCCCGCCTAGCTCGCCGCCATACATTATTTCGGTTCGCTTAAAATAAGCCTTTTTCGCCGCTTGAACCCGAGCCCCCCCAAGAGCTCGCAGGCCTTGCACAGCTCGCCGGAAGTCGGCTCCCCGCACGCCAGGCACTCCCCAATCGAGAAGCTCGGCAAAGCCTGCGCCACATGCGGCTTCAATCGGTCGAACATTCGCAGAATCATGAATTTGGTGTTCGGGTGATTAACCTCGAAGTTGTTCAAAAAATCCCGGATCTCGCCGTGGATGCTGCCGGCGTACGGGCAGAGGGCGAGGTGTACTTTCAGGTTACGGAGCAAGGCGTAGAGCGCCATCTCCTTCTCGGGGATCTCCCTGAATGGTTTTATCCTCGGCACAAAGCCCTCGCGCGGCTGGTAAATCGGCCCCAGGCGGTGGAGGCGGGCGAAATCACCCCGCACGTAATTCAGCATGATCGCTTGGACTTCGTCGTCGAGGTTGTGGGCGGTCGCCAGCTTATCCGCACCGAGCCCCCGCGCAGCTTGATTCAAAAGCGACCTGCGCATAACGCCGCAGTAGGTGCACGGGTGAAGGCGGGTTTTGCGCCGCCTTGCCGCCTTGACGATTTCGTCCAAGGTGGCCCCGCAGGTGTTTTTAAAGTTGGCGGTGACGTGCTCCAGCCCGAGCTGCTCCGCGTTCTCCCTCGCCAGCGGTAGGCTGTGGTCGCGGTACCCCCTTATCCCCTCATCGACGCTGACCGCCACTACCTCGCAGTTTTTGTGGCGGCAGTAATCGGCGATTAAATGGAGGGCTACAACGCTGTCCTTGCCCCCAGAGACCGCGACCGCGATCTTCTCGTTCGGGGCGATGAGCTTGTGCTCAGCCACCGCGCGGCGGAAGCGGTGCTCGACGCTTTTAATCAAACACCTGTCGCAGAGGAGGGTGCCAGCGTACCTTCGATCGTACACCGCCCCCCTACCGCAGAAGGTGCACCTGAGCATCTAACCACCCGTCACGATGGGTATTACCTCGACGATAGCGCCATCCGCAAGCCTCTCCCTCTCGACGACTATCTTGCCGCCGCACCTGACCGCGACGACATCTGGGTTGTAGTTCAGCTGTTTTAGCAGGTCCACGATTTTTGCACCACGAGGTAGCTTGAGCTCTCTCGCCCTCCGCTGACCATACAGCTTGACC
Source organism: Candidatus Hadarchaeum sp. (assembly GCA_020725055.1). GTDB lineage: Archaea > Hadarchaeota > Hadarchaeia > Hadarchaeales > Hadarchaeaceae > DYFS01. Next base: position 12,062 of record DYFS01000030.1, read on the forward strand.
CTCACGGAGATCCGCTTCACCCCATCACCTCAGCACAGGGAGGAAACCAACTATTATCAACACCAGCACAATGCAGGAAATGACCTTCGTGGCGCGGCGGGCGACCTTGGGGGAGGTCCTGGATTCGACGAGCCCGTGGAAGATGTAGCCGCCGTCGAGTGGCACCGCTGGCAGGAGGTTGAAGAGCCCGATCGCGAAGTTGAGCAGGAACATCCACATCAGCAGCGAGACGATTGGCCATGGGAGGTACGAGTCGTTGCAGTATGGGTGGAAGAGGTCGTAGCCCAAAATCCCGTAGGAAATCGCGACGATGGTGAAGAGGGGGTTGATAAAATTTGATCGGGGTATCGCAGAAATCGTGGCAACTCCTCCAAGATAGCCGCGATTTTCGTTTTCTGGGTGCGAGACTGCAGTAAGGGTTATGTTATCGTTGTTATCGCCCCTCACGATCGTGAGGTTATCCCCTAGGCGCACGTTGTCCATAATATCATAGAAATCTCCCCATTTGTTCAGTTTTGTTGCAGCGTTGTCATTGATTGAAATGGAATACAGACGCATGCCAGGCCACAGTTTGCCGTAGGCTGGAGCATTTTCATTATCGGGTGCTTTCCAGACGTAAACGCCTTCGCGGGGCGCGACTACAACAAGAAGGATAGACAAGCAAAGCATCGCTAGCAGGATGTTTGAAAGCGACCCCGCACCGTACATGCGGAGGCGCTGCTTGACGGGGGCCTTCTCCAAGCGCTCTCTAACCGGCTCGACGAACGCCCCAGGGATCACCAAGAATGCCATCGCCCCCATAGATTTCACAGGCAGCCCCTGTGCGCGGAGCAGGAAACCGTGTGCGAACTCGTGCACAACCATCACGCTGACGATGGCTACCAAACCCTGCCAAAGTGGGATCGTTATTCCGGGGATCACCAGCCTAACGCCGGCTGGAGCCACCTCTGGCCGCGTGACGATGAAAAATGCGTTCAGCAGGAGGCTCACGAACATGAAAATCATGATCGCAAATCCGACGATCGCGGCGGTGGTCCCGAAAGCAGCCCATCCCCTCTTGTGAGCGCTCGCGGTTCGGTCGATGAATTCCAGGCCCCGCTTGGTCCGCCACATCAGCCAGCCCGGCCCGACCTCGATGTTTCGCTTTTTCAAATCACGTCGCCGGCTGATCAAGTAGAGCACCGACCAAAAGATCGCGAGAAACAGCAGCCCCCACGCCAGGTAGACTATGCTCATGGATCTCCCGTAGTTTTATAATGCGGTTGGGCTTAAACTCCTCTTGGTGGGCATGTTTTACCTCGTGCTAACGACGGTTAGGAGCCGCGCTGAAGCGAAGCGCATCGCTGGGAGAATCGTCGGCGAGAAATTGGCGGCCTGCGCAAATGTTTTACCAAGCGCTGACTCAACCTTTTGGTGGCGGGGCAGGATTGAGCGCGCGAGCGAAGCGTTACTCCTAGCAAAAACTTCTTCGGAGAAACTCAATCGCCTGATGGCAAGGGTTAAGGAGCTTCATAGCTATGAAGTGCCGGAGGTCATAGCGTTGCCGATCGGGCGGGGTTTACCTGAGTACATGAAGTGGTTGAAAGGGAGTTTGAGGTGATGGTATTATCCCCCTTGAAGAATTTTACAAGCTGATTGCGCCGCGGCCGATTTTGTTAATCACAACGGTCGACAAACAGGGAAGGATTAACGCAGCACCCATGTCGTTCGTGACCCCGGTAGAGATGGAGCCGCCAATCCTCCTTTTTTCAACTGGTTACGAGAGCGACACCTACCGAAACATAAGCGAGACAGGCGAGTTCGTCGCAAACCTCGTGACGGAGAAGATCAAGAAGCAAATGTACGTGTGCGGCAAGTCATTCCCCCGAGGGGTCAACGAGCTCGAGAAGGCGGGGCTGCACTGGGAGCCGTCGGAAAAAGTCAAGCCGCCCCGCGTGGTGGAGTGCCCGGCAAACCTCGAGTGCAAGCTGGAGTGGACGCGCGAAGGTCCCGAGTACGTGGTCGTCGCCGGGCGCGTGGTAGCGGCGAGGGTGCAGAAAGGTGCGTTGAAAGCGGGCAAATTTAACGCCGAGGAGATCAAACCGCTGCTGCACCTCTCGGGAAAGTCCTTCGTTGTCGGGGATCGCGTCGTAGAGCTATGATTCGATGGTGAGGCCAGTCAAAGTTGCCGACACGGTTGAGATAGAATACAACGAAGACCGCTGGGCGTTTTTCAAGCAGTCGCGGCAACGAGCCAAAGAGATAATGTCGGCTCTATCTAAGCACAACATCGAGTCTGTCGTGCACGGCGGCGTCGCCCGCGGAGATGTGGATGAGAACAGCGATGTGGATATTTTTGTGCTGTCTGTGGTGCCCTCGTACAAAATAGAGCTCGCCCTGCGCGGTGCCGGATTTCATCCGGTGAAGCGCGAGATTGTTATGGCAACGCCTTGGCAGTTGCCGAAGGCCCACATCTACATCGAAGACGATCGCTCCGTCACTTTCCCGCTGATTAAGCCAAGGCAGCTGGAGCTGGAGTTCTATTACTTCGGCGGCGCGGCTGATCACACGCAGGTCGAGCGCGGGATTCGTGTGCCGGGCGTGGACAAGCGGCTGATGCTGATCGAGCCGACGGAGCGCGGGCACGTCGAGAGTCAGGTCGTCGGCAGGGAAGCGGAAGTGGCGAAACGCGTCGGTGTTGGTCTGGACATCGTGCGAGAGCGGACGCAAGTGCTGACGCGCCGGGCCGACGTGGGACACACCGGTATTTTCGTCCAACGTGAACTCGCGCCAACTGAAAATTTCGAAGCAGTCTTCAACCAGCTCGTCGAAAAAAATTCTGCCATGAAACTCAGGCTAAAACTTCCTTAAAATCACCCAAGCTCTCGTTCAGACTTTATTTTCATAAGCACAACTCAAGGAAAAACTGAAGGACGAAGGGTAGCCAGTATTTGCGCCTCCCAAGGTTGAGACATCTATGCTGTCACCACTTATGATATCTAGACCAACGACGATGAATAATTTGGTGGACAGAATGACTTCAACTTTTACGGCTTTTTCTCCGGCATCTCTGATAAGCATTGTAACTTTTGCCCCTACAGTGCCCAAGTTGGCATCAGGTGACCCAACCCAATTTATAGTTCCATTGCACCAAATGGTATTATCAGTCACTCCCCAGTTTTCTATTTGTAAATCCATGTAGGGAGCTAAATCCGAAATTACCTTGGTCCAAACGATACTATGGTTAACGTAGGTTTCCGCATCACAAGAAAGTAAACCCCAACCGCCGCGACCACCACGATTACAATTATCCCGACGATTAACCTGCGCCCTCGGTCCCCTCTCCTCCGGCCAAGCTGATTCTCGTGGAGGCCTCCCCCCAGTCGGGTTTTAGCCGTAAAATCTGAGAGTTTTCGTCGTGGGATATGTACAAAGTTGTCCCTACAAAATGAGGAAAAATGGAGATCTAGCCTATTTTAAGCCCCAGGTGTCAAAGTCCAGTCTCGGCAAGCGTAATTATTTCTGATAGTCCCGCTTTCGGCCCGTACATGAGCCATAACATGTTACCATAGGATGTGCTTTCAATTATCTGAGCTACCATCGCATCGTCCCCCTTCGTGTATGCTATGATATGGACCGTGTGGCTCTGACCCAAATACGAAACGTTGCGCGTGGTATCTACCACTTTTGTCCATCCCGACATTTGTGTCGCGTACCAACTTTTGATGGTACTGGCGCTGGCTGAAGTCGAATAAGGTTTAGCCGACCACCCACCGGACAGGCCAGTCGCCGTCCCTAGCGGCGAAGCTCCCGGATACGCAGGTGGTGGGCCAGCTTGTTGCTGAGTTCCTTCGCCGCCGCCTGCCCCTTCATCACCCTTTCTGCTTATGAGGAGGTAAGCCCCCGCTCCCACGAGTGCGACAACCGAGAGCACGGCTATTATTTTGACCCATGGTATCCCCGGCCCCTTGCTAGGCTTCTCGCTAGGCTGCGCCCCAGCTCTGACCTCAATGTATTCGTAACCCCCGATAGCGGGGACTTCTGCCCCTAGCAAACCTGCTTTGCACCAGAAGCAAAATCTTTGTTTATCTGGGTTGTCTTTACCACACTTCGGACAACGGACCATATGCCGCCTCCACAAGAATTTGTGTTGTTATTAAATAAAAAAGAGATGGTTTAACAGACGGGCACTCAGAC